>DATGQC010000337.1:0-9462 GCA_035304425.1 Advenella sp. | reverse complement strand
GGTATGACATACGCCCGATGCCTTGATTTCCACCAGCACTTCGAATGCACGCGGACCATCCAGCTGGACAGTCTCGATCGTCAGCGGCGCCCCGGCTTTGGTGGCAACAGCGGCTTTTGTTTCCATTACTTCAACTCCTGCTTAAGATGCATTTTTTGATTTTGCAACGTGTGTTGCGATAACGTCCATCAACGCTGGCGACAGCGCGTCATAGGGTGGCAATCCCAGTTCGTTCAGTCTTGCACGTATGCCATCCATTTCCGCAGGATCGGTGCCTGTTTCAATAATGGATGAGACAAAAGCGGCAAAGGTAGGCGCAGACCAGCCGGTCTGCGGAGAACGTTCTGTATGAATGAAATCGAGCCCATAGAATGGATGCTGCGTGTTTTCAATACGACCATACATGTGAACGCCACAACCGCTGCATGCATGGCGCTGAATCGCTGCCGATTCATCGACCACCTTGAGCTTCTCGGGATGGGCCGTCACTTGCACCGATTCCCTGGGGACCACGGCGACCTGTGAAAACAAAGCGCCTGCGGGCCGCCAGCATTTGGAACAACCACAAAGGTGATTATGTGCCGATTGCGAGTTCACGGTTACCTCGACCCTGTCTGTCTCGCAATTGCAAACCAGTTTGCCACCGGTAAAGTTATTGTCTGTACTAGCCTGAACGCCATTGTTGACGGCTGGATGGATATTGTAACTCATATGTGTCTCCGGATTGGTTATGAATGGTTCTGACTTGATCGGGCACCTTCCCCGCCATACATGGCGCCTTGCGCATGGGCAGGTCATAACCCCTTCTAAAGCAACTTCCATGCCAATCGCCGCAAGCGATTGCCTGTCAGCCCGAAAACACGGTGAACAGACGCAGAACCATCCCGCTTTCGCAACGGTCTTGCGCCGGCCGCAGCAACGCACGCATCAGGAGTTGTTCAGAATACGATACAGGCTGTTCCATAGCCGGCAGCGGATGCACGCCAGTCGATACAGATGCCACGCCATGCAAGTGCTATCAGGCCCCGTCCATGACGCTGCGCATGCAGGCGCCGCAACGGGGCAAACGCAGGCATGGCGCACATCAGCGCAACCGGTCCAGATGATCAGACGCCTGCCGTGTCAACGGCGTTTGCCGAAAGCCCGGTCATGGTCTCGGTAAGCGCCGCAAGAATCAGCGGATCCGAAGGCGTATGTGTGCCGCCCGGAATCCAGCGTAGATCGACGCGGGGCAGAAAGCGCTGCAGCAAATATACGTTGGCGGCAGGACATATCCAGTCATGCGTGCCATGCAGCAAAATGGTCCGCACCGACACCTCGCGCAGCTGCGCGAGCAATACCGGCAGATCGATAAATCCCGTGTGGCGCAAATAATGCGCCTGGATACGATACTTATGGATAGTGCGCGCAGCCGCATTGCCATCCTCCTCCTGGCCGCTGCCCTGTTTACCGGGCGAATCCACGCCGGCCGTCGCCGGCTGTGTCGCGCCGTGAACCTGCCGGGTCTGTTTTTTTTCTGCCGGCTGCCCCTGACGCGCTTGCGGCGCGATCCTGCCCTGCATCATTGTGGCCATGATCGTGTTCTCGTAGTTGCGCCAGCGTTCGGCTGCGTCCGCCATCGGTTCGCGTTCGCTGCCAAGCAGTCTGGCCGTCAGCGTCTGCAGAACCGATTGTTTTTCATTCTGGCTCATTGTTTCGGTCAGGCTATTCCAGGCTTCGGGAACCAGGGCCTGCAACTGCTGAAAGAACCAGTCCAGTTGCAACCGCGAAGGCAGAAACGTCCCGCGCAGCACGAGATGGCGAACCCGGACCGCGTGGCTGGCGACGTAGGCCAGGGCCAAATATGCCCCCCACGATCCACCCACGACAGTCCAGGCTGAAATGGCCAGATGCTGTCTGAGCCGTTCAATATCGGCGACCAGATGCGCCGTTGTATTATGTTCCAGACTGCCGGTGGGCAGGCTTTTACCACTGCCGCGCTGGTCAAACAAGACCACCCGCCAGCGACTCAGGTCGAACCAATCCAGCATGGCAGGATTGCTGCTACTGCCCGGCCCGCCATGCAGAACGACCACGGCCGGCGCCCGCTCATTGCCGAATTCGGCGTAATACAGCTGGTGACCGTCAGGGGTCTGCAGATAACCTTGGGACAATGGCATACTCATAAAACACGTTCCGCGCAGTAGTTTAAAACAGGATCGCAAGATTGCAACTGATATAATAACCAAGGCATAAACCGGAAATTTTTTGCAGGTTAAAGCGCCTTGACAAATATGGGAGCCATGCTACCATTAATTTGACTGCGCATCGTTTCACAGTCATGCGGGGCAGTAGCCACATTGAATTATCAGTGTCATGCTGGTAGCTGGGCTTATACACCTTCTGCCTGCCACTTCAACATTTTCCATCTGAACAGGAGATATTTATGAAATGGACAAAACCTGAGTTTTGCGATCTGCGTTTTGGCTTTGAAATCACGATGTACATTGCCAATCGTTAATCAGCAACCTACGCTCATACCATGCGGCGCTGGCGAGAGCCAGTGCCGTTTTACTTGCGACCTATGAAAATTCTTGTGCTTGGCTCTGCCGCCGGTGGCGGGTTCCCGCAGTGGAACTGCAACTGTCCCAATTGTGATGGCGTACGCCGACAGCGCATCCGCGCCATCCCCCGTACACAATCGTCCATCGCCATCTCGGCAGACGGTATTCAATGGCTGCTGGTTAATGCCTCTCCCGATATTCTCAAACAGATTCAGGCCAATCCGGCGCTGCAACCGGCACGCAGCGTACGCGACACAGGCATCACATCTGTAATATTAATGGATGCGCAGATCGACCACGTAACCGGCCTGCTGATGCTGCGCGAAAGCGGCAGCCCCATCCCCTTGTATTGCACCGAGTCGGTCTGGAACGACCTGAGCACCGGGCTGCCGCTGACCCAGGTCCTCTCGCACTATTGCGGCCTGACGCATCGGCATATTACCGTTGAAGAAAACCGCTACAGCCCGCCCTTGCAGCTTGTCGAGCTGCCCGGCATTTCCATTACGCCATTTCCGCTTTCCAGCAAGGCGCCACCCTATTCGCCCAACCGTAATAATCCGCAAGTCGGCGACAATATCGGTCTGCTTATTACCAGCGAACGTTCCGGCAAAAGTCTTTTTTATGCGCCAGGTCTGGGCCAGATCGAGCCACTGGTGCTGGAGGCCATGTCCCGCGCCGATTGCATCATGGTAGACGGAACCGTGTGGACCGAAGACGAGATGATCCGTCTTGGCCTGTCTCGCAAAACCGCAGCCCAGATGGGCCATCTGCCGCAATCCGGACCCAATGGCATGATCAGCGTTCTGGATTCGCTGGGCGACAACAAGCGTAAAATTCTTATTCATATCAACAACAGCAATCCGATTCTGAATCAGGATTCGGACGAGGCTGCAGTACTGCAACGGCATAATATTGAAATCGCCGTTGACGGCATGGAGATCACATTGTGAGCATCGTTCTGTCGAATCTGGCTGGGTATAACCAGAAGCAAACCGACCCTCAGGCCTGGGATCGGGCTGAATTTGAACGCCAGCTGCGCGCCAAAGGCGCCAGCTACCACATTCATCATCCCTTCAATATCCGCATGAATAATGGCCGGTTAAGCCCGGACGATATCCGATGCTGGGTTGCCAACCGCTTCTATTACCAGATCAACATTCCGCTCAAAGACGCCGCGGTCATGTCAAACTGCCCCGACAGGGAGACCCGTCGTCGCTGGATCCTGCGCATGCTGGATCATGATGGCTTTGGCGACAACGAGGGCGGTATCGAAGCCTGGACGCGCCTGGGCGAAGCGGTCGGTATCAGCCGTGACGATTTGTGGTCCCTGAAACTGGTTGCGCCCGGCGTGCGTTTTGCCGTGGATGCCTATGTCAATTTTGCGCGTCAGGTGCCATGGCAGGAAGCGGTTTGTTCATCGCTGACTGAAATGTTCGCACCGAAAATCCATAAAGACCGGCTGGCAAACTGGCCCACCCATTACCAATGGATCGAAGCGGCCGGTCTGGAATATTTTCGCAGCCGGATCTCTCTGGCAGAACGGGATGTCGAACACGGGCTGCAGGTCACGCTCGATTACTTCACCACCCGCCAGCAGCAGGCACGCGCACTGGAAATACTGCAATTCAAACTGGACATTCTGTGGTCCATGCTTGATGCCATTGAAAAAGCCTGCCAGAACAACAGCGAGACAACTCATGCCTGATCTGCCCGAAAAACCACTGTTGTCGCGCCTGTTCCGGCTGCAATATGAAAAAGCGCAACATGCCTATGTCCTGCTGTACCCGGAAGGCATGGTCAAGCTGAACGACAGCGCCGCCGAAATTCTGCGTCGCTGTAATGGCGATCGTACTATTGCCCAGATCGTTGCCGATCTGGAACAAAGCTTTGCCACCACAGGATTGCAGAACGACGTTGAATCATTTCTGCAAGCCGCACAGGAGCGTGGCTGGATCAAATAGAGGTCACCATGGATATGCCCCAAGCCACTGAGCAAAAGCAGCAAGCGACCATTGCGCCACCACTGTGGCTGCTGGCCGAACTGACCTATCGCTGCCCGCTGCACTGCGTATTCTGCTACAACCCGGTGGACTATGCCAGCGACCTGAACGAGCTGAGCACGCAACAGTGGATCAGCGTCATGCGCCAGGCCCGGGAAATGGGTGCGGCCCAACTGGGGTTTTCCGGCGGCGAACCTTTGCTGCGCGATGACTTGGAAGCACTTGTGGCAGAGGGTCGCCAACTGGGCTTCTATACTAATCTCATTACGTCCGGCATTGGCTTGAAGCGCGAACGGCTGGCCGCCCTGCGTGACGCCGGACTCGATCATATCCAGTTGTCGTTTCAGGATTCGACGCGGGAAATGAACGATTTCCTGACTCACACCAAAACCTTCGACCTGAAATCGCGCGTTGCCGCCATGATTCGGGAATTCGAATATCCCATGGTGCTGAACGTGGTCCTGCATCGCTATAACCTGGACCATATTGAACGCATTATCGAGATGGCCGACAAGATGGGCGTGGAATACCTTGAATTGGCCAACACGCAGTATTACGGCTGGGGCCTGATCAATCGCGAACAGTTGTTGCCCGACCGCTCACAATTGGAGCGTGCCGAGGCTGCCGTCGCGCGCTATCGGGAAAAAATCGGCAACCGGATGCGCATTCTGTTTGTCGTACCGGATTATTTTGAAAAACGTCCCAAAGCCTGCATGAACGGCTGGGGATCCGTTTTCCTGGCCGTTGCTGCCGATGGCAGTGCCCTGCCCTGTCACGCGGCCAAAACCATTCCTGGCTTGCAGTTTCCGCGGGTGACTGATACCACCTTGCATGATATCTGGTATCACAGTGATGCTTTCAACAAATTCCGCGGCGACGACTGGATGCAGGAGCCGTGCCGCACCTGTCCGGAAAAGAAACAGGATTTCGGCGGCTGCCGCTGCCAGGCACTGGCTCTGACCGGTAATGCCGCCAATGCCGATCCGGTTTGCGATAAATCTCCCTACCACCATGTCATTACTGAAATGATCGGACGCACACCCTCCGCAGCGGTCCAGGAAAAACCACTGGTGTTTCGCAACGATGCCAACTCACGCCGGCTAGCCGCCGGCTTATCCGGCAACGTGCCGGTAAACGAAGACAAAATGTCGCCTTTATAGGGAAAACGAGACACGCACGACATATCATGTGATATACAATTGGATGAGCATACAGGGCTCCCCGGTTACTAACGGGTAACCGTTATCATTGCAGTGCAATGTTGCGCAGACAACATCAATATGCAACGGGCATGCAGCTCGTATATAAGCACCGAGACAGATTACAAAAATCGGCATCAGCCAACGAACAAACTGGCGCTGATGTGCATAGCAGGAGGAGATATGTACTCGTTGGAGGTCAGCAACCACATAGAGCGGATCAACCAGATTGTGCGCCGTGGTGTTATGGTTCCCGACATTGATCCGGCGGTTGCCAGTTCCTGGGGACGCTGCGTCAATGATTATGGTCTGGATCCGGAAAGCCGGCGCCTGCCACCTGTTCTGACGCACGCCGAGCGGATGACCCGCTCAGAACAGAAACGCGTCCTCATTACCGAAGCCAAACACGAAATGAATATCCTGTATCAGCAGCTGGCTGATCCGGAACTGGCTGTTGTGCTCGTGGATACCGACGGTTGTATTTTGCATATGGTGGCAGCGGATCATCTGGAAAGCGATCTTTCCGGACTGGGCCTGCGCCTGGGCGCAATCTGGAGTGAAGAGGAAGTCGGCACGAACGGGATGGGCACCTGCCTGGTCGTGGGAGAACCTATTGCGATCCGTCAGACCGATCACTTTTTATACAAGCATATTTTGCTTACCTGTTCCGCCGTCCCGGTCATGGATCAAACCGGAAAAATGATTGCCGTACTGGACGTAACCAGTCGTTCATCGCTGCTGCAACAGCACTCGCTGGTGCTGATCGGCATGACCGCCCGCATGATCGAAAACCGCCTGCTTACCGTCAATTGCAAGCATGCGCATCCGGTTCACTTTCACAGCCGGCCCGAAAGCATCAATACCGTGCACGACGGCAAGCTGATGGTCGAGGAAGATGGCACGATCATTGCAGCCAACCAGAGCGCACTGTTCCAGTTGGGCTTTCCCGACATGCAGGCGCTGCGCCGCTACCGTTTTGATGAAATTTTCCAGCTGACGCTTGAATCACTTTTGCAACGCAGCTTGCAAAGCTCGTTTCACCCCGTACCAATTTATCGGGCCGGCGCGTCCAGCCGTTTTTTCGCCGTCGCCCAGCTGCCACCGGCCGGCTCCACGCATCTGTCGTTTCACGGCGCACCCGCCAAGCCTTCGGGTTTGCCCGCACAGGATAAAGTGCCCGACACGGCCAACCTGGTTGCCAGAATCGGCAAGCAGGCAGGCATCGCTTGTGTTGAACGGGGCGACCCCGTCTTGCGTGAGCAATTCGAACTGGCACAACGCGTCGTCAGCAAAGGGGTTCCGGTCCTGCTCTATGGTGAGACAGGATCCGGCAAAGAAGTGCTTGCCCGCGCCGTTCATGACCGCAGCCCCCGTCGCGAGGGCCCTTTCATCGCCGTAAACTGTGCATCGCTTCCGGAAAGCCTGATCGAAAGCGAATTGTTCGGCTATCGTGCAGGCGCTTTTACCGGCGCCCAGCGCCAGGGTCGTAGCGGCAAAATCCTGCAAGCCCATGGCGGCACACTTTTACTTGACGAAATTGGCGACATGCCTTTGGCATTGCAGGCACGCCTGCTGCGCGTGCTTGATGAACGCAAAGTCACGCCGCTTGGCGCAGACGCATCGGTCGACGTGGATATTCAACTGATCAGCGCCAGTCACCGGAACCTGACTGATCTGGTCGCTAAGGGCCATTTCAGGGAAGACTTGTACTACCGGCTCAATGGGGTGGAAATACGCTTACCTCCTCTGCGCGAGCGCCAGGACAAACGCCAGCTTATTGAAGCCATTCTCCAGGAGGAGGCCGGCAAACCCGTCGTCCTGAGTGAGCAGGTCCTGAAGGTTCTCATGCAATACGTCTGGCCTGGCAATTTGCGGCAAATGCGTCATGTGCTGCGCACCATGGCCGTCCTTGCGGAAGGCACAACCATCGGCCTGGAGCACCTGCCAGGACCGCTGGCCGAGCAGCAGGCGCAACCGTCAGGCAATAGTGCGCTGCCAATCGGACCGGCCGATTGCATGGCCGTGGATGATGAGCACGAGCCGGTCAACCCCTTGCAGGAAAGTGAAAGAATCACCCTGATCCAACTGCTGGAAACCCATCGCTGGAATATCAGCGATGTGGCGCGAACGCTGGGCGTGAGCCGCAATACGCTGTATCGCAAATTGCACCGGCATAACATTACCCTGTCAACCCAGGGCAACCCCACCACCATCTGAAAAGCGGTACAATCGTTTTACTGCACCGCGACACCGGCTCCCAAGGCCGGTGTCTTTGTTTTCCGCATGATCTGCACGACAAACCGGGTCCGGGCTTACCAGCCCGCCGGACCTCCAGTCGGTGACATACCCCTACATTATTCTTACACTGCTTTGCCGTGACCGGCCGGTGCCGCGCGTTTCTACGAATGTGGCGCAGCGACTGGTGCCGCACGATCATTATCTCAAGGACTATTCATGATGCAGGCCATTGCCCGCCTGAGCCAATTCGTTGGCAAGACATTTGTCATATGGGTATTGCTGTTCGCAATACTGGCTTTTTTCAACCCAGCCAGCTACACCTGGCTGGGAAAATATATTGTTCCCCTGCTTGGCATCATTATGTTCGGCATGGGCCTGACCATTTCCAAAAGCGACTTTGCCGAGGTATTCAAGCGTCCTGGAACGGTAGCCATTGGCGTGCTGGGACAATTCATTATCATGCCCGGGCTGGCCTGGCTGCTGGCGACGGGTCTGAACCTGAGCCCTGAAGTGGCCGTGGGTGTTATCCTGGTTGGTTGCTGTCCGGGCGGCACCGCTTCCAACGTCATGACATTTCTGGCACGTGGGGATGTCGCCCTTTCCGTGGCAATCACTTCGGTCACCACCCTGCTCGCGCCAATCGTCACGCCCGGACTGATCTATCTCATGGCCAGCCAGTGGCTGGACGTGAGTGCGGCAGCCATGTTCTGGTCAATCGTTCAGGTTGTGATTCTGCCCATCGGGCTGGGGTTGATCGCGCAAATGGTGCTCAGGGAAAAAGTGCAGGCCGGCGTGGCTGTGTTGCCCCTGGTCTCGGTCGTGGCGATCGTCGCCATTGTTGCGGCTGTCGTCGCGGGTAACCAGGAGAAAATCGCAAGCAGCGGCCTGGAAATTTTTGCTGTGGTTATCCTGCATAATGGCCTGGGCTTGCTGCTGGGCTACTGGTTGGCAAAATTGTCCGGCCTGAGCGTCGCACAGCGCAAGACCCTGTCTATTGAAGTGGGCATGCAAAACTCCGGCCTGGGCGCTGCCCTGGCGACGGCCCATTTCTCTCCGGCAGCCGCTGTGCCAAGCGCGATTTTCAGCGTCTGGCATAACATTACGGGACCCCTGGTTGCAACCCTGTACCAGCGCTTCAAAAATGGCGATCCGAGCGCAGCAAGGCCGCAAGACACGGGACAAGGCGCGCCCGGCGCCGCCTCACCGGCGCGCGATTGATAGTAAACAGCCAGTCGAGCGACGACACGCCGGCCCAGGCCGGTCACCAGACAGGGCGATGACAGCAGGTCGTTGCCCTGTACCGGCCTCAGGCTGAGCAGGTAGCGCCTGCCTGGACTTTTATCAACTTACCTGCCGCTTGCAGGTTCGCTGCGTTTGCATTCGGGCAAGGGCGGCAAATCTGCCAGCCATGCCCCTGCGGCGCTGCCTGCCATGCGGGCCGCTTTCCATATTCTGCGCGCGCCCTGCCCCGCAATCACGACT
>DATGQC010000336.1:0-3264 GCA_035304425.1 Advenella sp. | reverse complement strand
AAAAAGCAACTTCTATTTTAGATTTTGAATACTGGGATGGAATGCTTCACCAGGCTATTCTGGCCGCTGCGCATAATAATTTACTAACTGATATGTACGAAGCAATTAATGGGGTGCGTAAGCAACCCGAATGGGAATCATTGAAGCGCCGCAGCCTTACGATCGAACGTTTAACCCGATATAAAACTCAACATAGAGAAATTGTTAGCGCACTAACTAAACGTGATGCCATCGAGGCAAGTTCTAAAATCAGGGAGCACCTGCTAGAAGTACGGACAGGGATGATTGGTGACGTGTGACGTCAATAATTAACTGAGTATTCAACACATTGATTGCTCGGATCGTTTTCGATTGTGCTATTTAAGCGTACTCAAATGTCTTTATTTAAATGTCACTTTAAGAACGTGCATGTACATTTACGGAATACCTTGGCGCTGCCACTAAAAGAATAGGGTGCTCCTTGTCTGCGTTGCGATGTTAGGGGGCATGTTCTCTGGCCGCTGCCCCAATTTCTGGTGTCAGAACATTCTTGTATCCGTTTCTCGTATCTTACTGCACGACGTTATTGTCCGGTATAAGAAATCGACGGGCTCACTGATTGGGTGCCGGCGCTTGTACAACTGCACACCCATGGCCGCCGGTAAAATGAGAATAAGATAAGCACAAACACATCTGGTCGCGCGATGCATTGCACCATTCCAGAACCACGTTGATGCTGGCTACGCAGGCAGACACGGCAAGTCCTGCCGCTTTTCGGCGTTTTTTCCCATCATCGGTTCGAGGGTGTCGATCTGCCTGGACCGGGCTATTCGTTGCGCACAGACAACGCAAACTCAGGCGCAGGGCTTGCCAGGCTATCATTACGCGGCTAATATTGCCAGACCGACATGAAAAGTCGGCTTTTCTATTTTTCAAATACCACCTAAAGGGAGTCAGTCGATGGCAACAGCACATAACTTTTTCCCGCTTTGGGATTTGCAGCATTAAGTTGCTTCTCATTTAGGTCGGCGCTTATTTCCAAGACGCAGCCTCACATTTAAAGCGCAGCATTCAGGACTCCGATATGTTCGGAGCGATTGCCTGTCGCCGTCAATATTCTCACTTACGGAATGCCGGGAGCCCACAAGGCGATCGGGATGTCATCAATGATTCAGAAAAAAATTGATTTTCGCGGTCACGCTTTTCGAAGCGTATTGTCTTTTACCCTTTCTCATTGGCGCAAGCAGCCCCTGCGTATTTTACTGATCGCAACGCTGGTGCTGCTGTCTGCCGTGGCCGATGTACTTACCCCATTGTATGCCGGGCGGCTGATCGACGCGGTCGCCTCGAATGCGCAAAGCACGACCATTGCCTGGGATGCTGCCATTTTGGCGTTTTGGATGCTGACGGCGCTTGGCCTGAGCGGAACCCTGTGCCGGGAACTGACGTTCCTGAACATCATCGCACTCACACTGAAAATGATGAGTGAAATTGCGTCCGATGCATTCCACCGCGTGCAGCGCTTTTCCACGGATTGGCACGCCAATAGTTTCGCGGGTTCCACCGTCAGAAAGATCACCCGTGGCATGTGGGCGATTGATATGCTGAACGACACGTTATTGGTGGCATTATTGCCCTCAATCGTCATGCTGGCGGGCTCGACCTTTCTGTTAAGTATTCAATGGCCCGTCATGGGCCTGGTGGTGGGGCTCGGGTCGCTCGTTTATATCGGTGTGACCATATTTCTGTCACTGGCTTATGTTGCGCCCGCCGCCAGCCTGGCCAATACCTGGGATACCAGGATGGGCGGGGCGCTGGCCGATGCAATCAGTTGCAATGCGGTGGTCAAGGCATTCGGCGCCGAGCGCAGGGAAGAGGCGCGGCTTGGCCGTGTCATTGACAAATGGCGGCATCGCACGCGTAGAACCTGGATACGTGGCACGATCAATGGCGGTGTGCAGGGCTTCTTGCTGGTTGTCCTGCAGACGGCGATTCTCGGCGTGGCGCTGATTCTCTGGGGGAGGAACGAGGCCAGCGTTGGCGATATTGCATTTGCACTTACGATGTTTTTCATGCTGCAGGGATACTTGCGTGACGTCGGCATGCACATTCGCAATCTGCAACGCGCTGTCAATGATATGGAAGAGCTGGTTGGGCTTGAAGCGCAAGCGATTGGCGTCGATGACCGTGCGCAATCGGTTCCGATCGTTATCCGGGACGGCCAGATTCGTTTCGATAATGTTTCGTTTCGCTATGGTGATCATGTAACGCCGTTGTTCGCCAATTTCTCAATGACGATTGCTGCAGGCGAACGGGTTGGCCTGGTTGGTCAATCGGGTTCGGGTAAATCCACTTTTGTGAAACTGATTCAGCGGCTGTACGACCTGAACCAGGGGCGTATTTGCATTGACGGACAGGACATCGCGAACGCGACGCAGGCATCATTGCGCAACCAGATCGCCATTGTGCAGCAGGAGCCCATCCTGTTTCATCGATCGCTGGCGGAAAACATTGCCTACGCGCGACCCGATGCCAGCCAGGCGGAGATTGAGATGGCTGCCCGGCTAGCCAGTGCCCATGGCTTTATTACCGCCTTGCCAAAGGGGTACGCTACCCTGGTGGGCGAACGAGGGGTCAAGCTGTCTGGTGGCGAACGCCAGCGTATCGCCATTGCACGGGCCTTTCTTGCCGATTGTCCGATCCTGATCCTGGACGAGGCAACAGCCAGCCTGGACAGCGAAAGCGAAGTGCTCATCCAGCAGGCTATGGAACGCCTGATGATCGGCCGCACCACGCTTGTCATTGCCCACCGGTTATCCACGGTCCGTACGCTGGATCGATTGCTGGTGCTGGAAAAAGGCAAAGTCATCGAAGAAGGTCGCCATGAAAACCTGATCCGCCTGGAAGGCGGGCTGTATCGACGGCTGTTCGAGCGACAGGCGCTGGAGCTGACCAAAGGGTTTCACCCGCAGACTCCGCCTCGTGCGTCGACGGCTGAAGTCAGTTGAGGATCGCCATCTGGTGCGCGTCTGCTTGCCGATAATACGCTCAGAACAGGGCAGATGCGGTCAATGGCACAGCGCACCCGCAGCGCGCCTGCGCCGGTCCCGGTGTGCCACGGCCGGCGTGGCAGCGGCAGATGAGCCTGTCGGTACTGTGGTGCAAACGTGCGGTTTGCTGCCTCATTGTCTCAGGCGCCGGTTATGCGTCCAGGCCGGACATGCTGAAACCGGCTGCCTGCAGTTGGTCGATCAGATTACGGTGCTGTTGCGACTCCAGCTGAAC
>DATGQC010000335.1:0-4572 GCA_035304425.1 Advenella sp. | reverse complement strand
CAAAGCCGGAGGTCGCCTGCGTCAGGTCAGGGCCGCCTGCCGTACGCACAATTGCCTGGGCTGTTATCTGGCTGCGCAACAGGCTGACTTCGCAAGCCACGCCGTCGCGCGCGATCACATCAACGGGCTTTACGCTATCGTCGGTTCTGATAAAGGCCGGTTCAGGCAGTTGTGCTACCATGCCCGCTACCATTCTTGCCGAAGCGGCAAGGCGATTGTCCAGCGCGTCACGCAAGGATTGGCGTGCATCCAGGAACATCCAGCCGGCGACCATGGTCCATAGAATCGACAAGCCGAGCCCGATAATCAGAAGCAGTCGTACGCGCAAACTCATTGTTCGTCCATTTTCTCTGGTAAACCAAGCCGGTAGCCCAGGCCGCGCACGGTCTCGACGATATTGTTGCCCAGCTTGCGACGCAGGTGATAAACATGAACATTAATTGCATTGCTCTCCAGGCTTTGTTCGTAGCCGTACACGCTGTCGCATAGTTGTTCTGTGCTCAGGATGGCTTTTGGATTTTGCAGTAGTGCGCGCAACAATGCCAGCTCGCGCCTGGCTAATGACACCGGACGGCCATGCAGTCTGACTTCGCCTGTGGAAGCGCAGAAAACCAGGCTTCCATGTTCGACGAAGTCTTTGCTGCGGCCGGCCAGGCGACGCGTCAACACATGCAATCGGGCCTGCAGCTCCAGCAAGTCGAATGGTTTGACCAGATAATCGTCGGCGCCGCCCAGCAGCCCCGTGATCCGATGGCAGAGAGCATCACGCGCGGTCAATACCAGAATGGGCAACTGCTGGCCCTGATCGCGCCACCGACGCAGCAGAGAAATACCGTCCTCGTCCGGCAGTCCAAGATCGAGAATGCACACATCGAAATGGGAAGATTTCAAAGCCGTGTCGGCCAGACTGGCGCAATTGACGTGATCAATCGTCAGTCCATGTAATTTTAATCCGGTGACAATGCCGCTAGCCACCAGCGCATCATCTTCGACAAGTAGTACGTGCAAAATGGCCACCTATTCCCTGGTTGGCATTGATCATCAAGCCTGAATAATTAACATAACTGTAATATCAGGCGGCTCATCTTAACAGGTTTTTCGGCATCTGTAGTTTTCCTGTTTTCTTAATGTTGTCTTAATTCTCGCGCGGTACCTTAATCAAAATTTCGCTGCATCAGCCCGCCAGACCGGTGTGCACCTGAAGACATTTGTCATTCAGCAGTGCCTCTGACGGGACTATAAAAAACGATTTGATCATGTGGAGCCAAGAGGATGAGAGACAAGCGCAGTTCATCGCAAAAGCGTGCGCGTTTGCGCAGTGCGCCAGAGAACTTTATTTCAGACGAATTTGTGTCTGAAGTTCGCCAGCACGGTTGGGACGACGCACGACGTAGCTTTATACGTAAAAGTTTGATGGCGGCAGGTGCGGCCCTGGCTGGTGGTGGCGTCGCGCGTGCTGCAACGCAAAACGAACCAGACCAGATGATCACGCAACCACGTCCGTGGAGCACGTCGCTGGGTAATCCGGTTGCTTTTCATCCTTATGGACAGCCTTCAAAATATGAAGTGAATCTGCAACGACGGCAATCGCCCGGGTTAACAGCGGTGTCGCAGGCATCTGTTGCATTTTCGCCGCTGCAGGGCATGTTCGGAATAATCACAGCGAACGGGCTGCATTTCGAACGCCATCACCAGGGGTGGGTGGACATAGATCCGACTGAGCATCGCTTCATGATCAACGGCATGGTCAAGAATCCCAAGGTCTATACGATGGACGACCTGATGCGGTTGCCTTCCGTTTCCCGAATGCACTTTATTGAATGTGGCGCCAACACAGCGATGGAGTGGGGCAACGTTGCGGTTCCCACAGTCCAGTACACCCATGGCATGTTGTCCTGTTGCGAGTTCACAGGCGTTCCGTTGAAATACCTGCTGCAGGATTGCGGCGCAGACTTCAAGAACGCGCAATTTATTCTGGCTGAAGGCAATGACGGGTCAAGCGAGACGCGCACCATATCGATGGCCCGGGCCATGGACGACGTGATTGTCGCCTGGGGAATGAACGGCGAAATGCTGCGTCCCGAAAATGGTTACCCGTTGCGCCTGGTCGTACCGGGCGTTCAGGGCGTGTCCTGGGTCAAATGGTTGCGCAGAATCGAGGTAGGTGACAAGCCCTGGAACGCCAAAGACGAAACCCTGGGATATGTTGACCACATGCCCGACGGTACGCTGCGTCAATATACCTCCATCCAGGAATGCAAATCCGTGATTACCAGCCCCTCTGGTGGGCAGGCTTTGTTGTCTACCGGGTTTTACAACATTACCGGCCTTGCCTGGTCCGGCCGCGGAAAAATTAAAAAAGTGGATGTCTCGGTCGATGGGGGCAGGACCTGGAAAGCGGCCACGCTCAACACGCCCATCCTGGACAAATGCCTGACGCGGTTCAATTTTCCCTGGACCTGGGATGGATCGCCCGCCATCTTGCAAAGCAGGGCGGTGGACGAAACCGGTTACGTGCAACCGACAAAATCCCAGCTGGTCGCCGTGCGCGGCACCCGCTCCATTTATCACAACAATGCTATCCAGTCATGGAAAGTGGCCGAATCAGGGGAGGTTTTCAATGTTCACGTTGAATAATGTCCGGACGTTAGCAGTCGTGTTCTCGTTGTCTTGCGCACAATTGTCCATTGCCCAGCCGATTGATATTTCTGCCTTGACGTCCACGCCTGATGAGCAGGCGCAGATCGAGGCCACGATCAAAAAAATGGCTGAACAGAATTTTACTTTCCATAACGTAGGCCGGGATGCGCTAAAGGTGGAAGTCGAGGCCTGGGACATTGATGTGCGTCCCGATTTCCAGGGTTTGAAACCTGGTAAAGGCAGTGTGGCTGATGGGGAAGATGTCTGGGCTTCAAAGTGTGCTTCCTGCCATGGAGACTTTGGCGAAAGCAATAAATTTTTTGCACCGCTGCTGGGCGGCACGACTGAAGACGATGTGAAAACCGGTAGGGTAAGTAACCTGCGCGCCGAAGCCAATGTGCCGTCGACCATGATGATGAAGCTCAGCACGGTATCTACATTATGGGATTTCATATACAGGGCCATGCCCTGGAACGCTCCCAAATCGCTTACGCCCGATGAAACCTATGCTGTGGTCGCCTATTTGCTGAGCGAAGCCAGCATTGTCGACGCCGACTTCGAGCTGACCGATAGCAATATTGCAGAGGTGCAAAAGCGGATGCCCAACCGCGATGGCATGGTGGTTTACCCGGGACTCTGGCATACCTTGGGTAAACCGGACACGCAGAATACGGCATGCATGAAGGATTGCGCCGCGCAAGCCAAAGTGGTTTCAGAGCTGCCGGAGCACGCGCGAAATATGAACGGCAACTATGCCGCGCAAATGCGCATTGTAGGTGCGGCAATCGGCGTCAATTCCGATAAACCGAAACTGACCGGCAAGCCGCAAGAGAACGCGGCGGCAGTGCGAGCGTTTGCCAGGCAGACGATCCAGGGCAGCGACAAAAAAGGTGGCGCCAACTCGGCTGGCGACGCTGGCAGTAATGATGCAAAGGCCTCTGGCGATTCAATGGATGCGGCAACCGAGGAAAAAGTGAAGGCAATTCTGACGACCAATGCATGTACCAGCTGCCATGCCGCGAACAGCAAGCTGGTGGGGCCATCATTTAAAGAGATCAATGAAAAGTACTCGGAAAATGACGCCGCCAAGCTTGGTGAAAAGATTCGCAAAGGCGGATCAGGCGTCTGGGGCGCCGTACCGATGCCGCCGCAGCCAGGTCTTGCCGACGCGGATATTTCCCTGGTAACCAAATGGATACTTTCTGCTGACCACGATTAAGCACCTAGATTGATTTTTATTGGAGACAACGATGGATATAAGAAGACGTAACTTTCTACAGGCGAGCGCCGTGCTGAGCTTCGCGGTAATGACTGGCGTGTTGACGCTTGAAGAAGCGCACGCTGCGCAAGCGCAATGGAACAAGGAACTGTTTGACGCTACCGACAATGAAGGGGTCTTCAAGGCCCTGGGCGCAGGCAGCCCCGAAAAAAGCGACAAGGTAAAGCTGGTGGCGCCGGATATCGCGGAAAATGGCGCTGTTGTACCTATCGCCTTGAAAACTGATCTGGAGAACGTCACGATGATGGCTTTTCTGATTCCCGAGAATCCCAATACCATGACCGGCATGTTCAATATTCCGGAAGGCACCGAGCCCGATATTGCCACCAGGGTAAAAATGGCCAAAACCTCGGATATTTTCGGTCTGGTCAAGGCGGGCGACAAATACTATTTGGCGCAGAAAGAGGTCAAGGTCACGCTGGGTGGTTGTGGCGGCTGATTACGACTGGTTTTCAAATTTTTCGAACATTAAATGGGAGTGGTAAATGGCAACGAGACCGATGCGTATTCGCGCGAAAGAATCTGATGGAGTTGTTGACGTAAAGGTATTGATGGCGCACGTGATGGAAACCGGACAGCGCAAGGATGCGGAAGGAAAAACAGTGCCGGCCTGGCATATCACGAACGTGAAAGCCACATGCAATGACAAGGAT
>DATGQC010000334.1:0-18555 GCA_035304425.1 Advenella sp. | reverse complement strand
CCATTTGCCCCTGTTACGGCGACAACGCGCCCCGCCATATCCAGCCATGTGTCTTTCATCGTCCATCCTTCCCTGTTGCATGCGTACTCAAATTTATTTCATATGTATTGGCGCATCATGCATCGCCGTGTGTTGCACTGGCGTTCTATTGCCTTGACCCCTTGTCCCCGCGCCCTCTGTTCCTCTGTTCCTCTGTTCCTCTGTTCCTCTCGTCCCCGTCTCGCTTCGTCACAATAGGCTCGTGCGGCGCGATGGCGCGATGGCGCGATGGTTCCATCTTAGCCTGTGGTGTCGGTGCCGACTAGCCCGCCATCGTGCAAAACACTATCAACAGGATCGCAGGCAATGCGCCCCGTCATAACGCGCCCCCCATTGTTCCTGAATTTGCAGTTTTGTTCTGCACGCCAGCCTCTTACCTGCGTGTCGCTGACAGTGTATAAAACGATTTTGATAGAAGAAACGAAAATAAAACACAAGTTTTCAACTGGAGAGAGACTGTATATGACTTTTTTTCGACGCACCGTGCTTATCGGCGCCTCTTTACTCAGCTTCGGTGGCGCAGCTCATGCGCAGGCAGCAGATTCATACCCGGACAGACCGATAAAAATCGTGGTGCCCTATTCCCCAGGCGGGTTCACCGATATCCTGGCGCGCCAGATGTCGCAACAGCTGTCCGAAAAACTGAAGCAGCCGGTTGTGGTTGAAAACAAACCCGGAGCGGGAACCATTATCGGCGCGGAAGCGGTTGCCCGCGCCAAACCCGACGGCTATACGTTATTGATGGCGGTCACGACAACGCTGTCATCCAATCCTCATTTATTCTCAAAGCTGCCTTATAAAATCGCTGACTTCAAGCCGGTTGCGCTAACCGGTCTGACGCCATTCGTGCTGGTCGCCAATCCCTCTGTTCCTGCCAACAATGTGCGTGAACTGATCGAACTGGCCAAAAAGGAGCCTGGCAAGCTGTCGGCGGCGACGCTAGGCAATGGTTCCTCGACGCATCTGGTGCTGGCCATGCTACGTGGCGCGACGGGTGCAGACATACTGGACGTGCCCTATAAAGGCGCCTCGCCTGCCTTGTCTGACTTGGTAGCCGGGCATGTAGATCTATTTTTTGACGCGATCACCACATCGCTGCCCCACATCCAGGCTGGACGACTCAAGCCCATCGCCATGACATCTGAAAAGCGTTCCGACGCCGCTCCATCTATTCCGACATTTCGTGAAGAAGGAACGCCGCAAATGCTGGCCTATTCCTGGTACGGGCTGCTGGCGCCTGCCGGAACACCCGACGCGATTACGGAGAAGCTGAACAAGGTTATTAATGAAGCGCTCGCCTCTCCCGAGATTGAAGCGAAGTTCCGCAGCGAAGGCGCCGAATCCCGACCGATGAGCGCCAAGGCATTCGGCGAGCTGATCGAGGAACATTCCCAGATCTGGGGCAAGGTCATCAAATCACTGAATATCCGGCTGGATTGATCGCTAAGGGCAGGCGCAACGATACACGCGCCTGCCGCAGAACACGCGAAAGCGCGAACACCCCGCTGGAATGATTTATTCTCTTATCATTGTTGTCTGCGCCTGCAGCACCAGACGTCCCGTTGACGTCCTGATCTCGCACAGCACGTGCGCCAGACTGCGTCCTGAATTCACAATCCGGGCGGTGGCAGTCAAAGTACCTTCCGTGCCCGGACGAATAAAATTGGCGTTAATTTCCAGTATACGCCAACCTTCTTTTACCGTAGCCAGGCTGGTATTGATTGCCAGCCCCAGCATTACCCCGCCCTGTACATGGCCGACCCGGTTGCCGATATGCAGACCGCACTGGATTTCGCATGTGGCAGTATGATCCTCGCTGATCGGCGTCAGTCCCCAGAATGCTTCTGTGAACGTCGTTTCAGCGCAATTCGCTTTGTCGTTTGCAAGGCTCGTGCTCACTTGCCGTGCCCGCCGATAGGCATCTTCTTCCTGACCGGACAGATCGTTGACATCCAGCAAGGCGATCTGATCCCAGGCGTGATGATCGGGCCGTGATTGGCTGGGGCGGTCAGCGGGACGCTCCAGCACGGCAAAACTGCCTTCGGCAAAACAGATTTCCGTGCCGCCGGACAGAATCATGACGCCACTGTTTCTGACGGCAATGGCATTGTCGTCCGATTGAAAGCGACAACGACTATTGGCGATCAGCGGCTGCGTTGCATGACGACCGGTAAAAGTAAGTTTGGCGCTGATGGTCGCCAGCCGGGTGTCAAAGCCGACTTCACCCCGGATTGAAGCGGCCAGCGCAACGTCGGCCAGGATGCACAGGGCCACCGGAAGCGGCTGCCCCTTCGCATTCCGGTTGCCGTCCAGATTCATGCTCAGGGTTGCCATATCGTGATCGACCGAATCATAGGTAATACCCAGATAGTATCCCGGCAGATGCCACGGCGCGGCCCGTTGCATGCTGAGCGCTTTCAGGACGCGGGTAACGTCGGGACTGGACGACAGGGTATCAGCGGCAGTGTTGATTGCGTGCATATTTCAATTGAATTTGGCCGGAAGTATTTCAATCGGCATTCTCTGTGGACAGAGCCGCAATTTTACACTTGTTATTCCGTCTCCGAGCGATTCGGCATCTGTGCACAGCGCTCGGCTTGCTCCTCGAATGTATTCGCACCCAGCGCTGTCCCGTGAATGGACAGGTGCGCGGTCAGTTGTATGGCTTGCATGATTTCTGCCTGGCTGATGCCCATTTTAAGCGCCCCGCGGATGCGCACGCGCAGTATTGTTTCGTTGAAGCCGGTAAAGCAGGCGGCCAGGGCAATCTCGATCAGCGCGCGTTCTGCCGGAACCAGACCGACGCCTGAGTGTGCGTCTCTGTTGCCGCCTTCTTCCAGAAAATCCAGCAGAACATCCAGATACCCCGGATCCAATTGCGCCATCTGCGCCATGAAGGCTGGCGCTTCGGAAAAATGCCGCAGCACGCGGATGCGCTGTTCTTCAGACATGGCCTGCCCGGTTTCCAGGCCGCTTTCTTCTGCAAGAATACGGACCGCGTCATACACATGGCTTAATCCCTGGCCCGCGACGATATGCAGCACATCGAACACATCGGCTGCGGTCACGCCCAATTGCCGGGCAAAGTCAAGATGCGTGCGCAGGCCTGCCGGATACATATGCGTTGCCGAGCTGTCCAGCGCAATGTAGATCAGTTCGACCACGCGCGGAGACAACGGACCGTGGCGGGCCGGGTAGCCGGCATAGGCGGCGTACCCTTTCAGAAACCGGGGATGATGGCGCAGAATCGCCTGTGTCCAGGGACGCCAATATCCCCGCTCGGCAATGAAATATGCCTTGATGTCTTCCTGCTCTGGTGTGGTGTCGGTCATGATTCAGGACTATCCGTAACGGTCACGAAGTAAGAAACGTCGTGGCTGACGCCAAGCATGCGCGCGGGCCTGCGACTTATGCGATATGAGCACGAATCGTCTGGCCGGTCAGAAACTGGGTGCGTGCGCCGCCGACAAATCGCAACAACTGAACAAGCGTCTGGGGACGCGCATCGCGATCTATTTCAATGGCGTTGATCCGCATGGCGGATGCGCCCAGTTCACACGCAAGGCTGCAGACCAGCATGCGTGCCGAGGCCATATCGCCTGCCTGCTGCCAGCGGACCGAATCGCGGTTCGCGGGCAATAGCAGGGTCAGGCTGCTGTGCGGCCCATTGCCACTGACGTAGCGACGCGCCGCTTCGTGTACGGCCTGCAACAGTTGACCCTCTTTCACCTGCAGGCAGGAAAAATCAAGAGTCGCACTGTAGCGCGGTTCAGCCTCTGCCGAGTGAGTCGCTTGCGAACCAGCATCGGCCATTGCGGCGGTCCAGGCTGCAGTCGGGTTTCCGGCCAATCGATAATCGACGGCGCAGCCGAAAGACAAGGGTTGTTGCGCGGCGGGCGCAAACGGTTTACTGCCGCCGAAAATGGACGATCCGCCGTCCACGCTCAGCCACTGGCCGGAAAGCGCAACAGCGTCTTCCGAGGCCAGAAAAAAAAGAGATTCGGCCATGTCCTGTGGTTCTGCCATACGGCCGAGGGGAATTTTTGCAACGATGTTTTTCGGCTGCAGGCGACCGATAGCGATCAGCTCTGCCACCAGTTCGGTACGCACAAAACCCGGGCACAGCACCGTGACGCACAGGTCGGGCCGGGCGGCGGCCAGTGCCCGGGTTTGCGCAAGCAGGCCGGCCTTGGTCGCGCTATAAGCGCCGCGCCATGGGATGGCGTGCAAGGCGGCGCCCGAGGCCACATTCACGATGCGCGCGCCCGGCGCCAGTTGCGCGGCCACTGCGTCGATAACCCGCGCAGGCGCGCGCAGGTTCAATGCGACCAGGCGATCCAGCTGTGCGGCATCCTGATCGGTCAGAGGCAAGCCACTGGTGTCGGACATCCCTGCGTTATTGATGACGGCATCCAGGGCAAGCGTGGGGTCTGCCAGGGACTGAGTATCTGCAGGCACCGTCAAATCGACGGCCCTGCTCAAATGGGCGCCATGGACACCCTCTGTCGTGCGCAAGGGCGCAAGCATGGCCATGACCTCGGCCAGCGCCGTGGCGTTGCGATCGACCAGTACACAGCGCCAACCCCGGCTGGCGAACAGCATCGCGCTGGCCCGCCCGATGCCGGAGGCCGCGCCGGTAATCAGTACAGTGGGCGTTGTCATCGCTTGCTCAACCATCAGATATTGGTAAAGGTGATGCCACCGTCCACGACCAGTGCCTGGCCGGTGATAAAACCGGCTTCGTCGCTGGCCAGAAAGCAGATGCCCCGGGCAATGTCGGTGACCGTTCCCAGCCGACCCAGCGGCGTGCGGGCGATACGATTGGCGTCGCGCTCGGCATTGCGATTGCGCTGCGTCCCTTCGGTCGGCACCGCCGAGGGGCAGACGGCATTAACACGGATATGGCGCGCGCCCAATTCCGCCGCGGCCGCGCGCGTCATGCCGAGCACGCCGGCTTTGATGCCGGAATAGACCACTGAATGCGTGGCTGAACGCAAGGCGGCGGTAGAGGCGACATTGACAATGACGCCGCCCTTGTCTGCATCCATCACGTCCACCGCCGCCTGCAAGCCCCAGATAACCGATTTGAATCCGATATCCACCATGCGATCCACGGTCTCGGGCATGATATCCGGAACGGCCTGATAGCGAACCCATGCGGCATTGTTCACCATGATATCCAGACGCCCCCTGTGCTGATGCGCCCGCTGCACGGCTGCGACCACGCCTTCACGTGTCGCCATGTTCTGCACAACCTCAAACGCGATGCCGCCGGCGGCGGTGATTTCCTGGACAGTGGCTTTCACGAACTCTTCTTTGAGATCATTCACACCCACAATCGCCCCACGGGCTGCCATCTGTTTTGCTGTCTCCTTGCCGATCCCATTACCCGAGCCGGTCACCAGGGCCACGCGGCCTGCCATATCCTGTTGCATCGATGTCTGTTCCTTGTATTGTCTATGTCGTTTGTTATATGCCGTTTGTGTTGTGCATTTTCTCTTATGCTGTACACCTTATGCCGCCTGTCTTATGCCACTTGCTCTATGCCGCGGCGATAAACTGCGCGCCCAGATTTTCCAGTTGCTGTCCGTTGTTGAACGCAGCCTCGATTTTGCGCACATCGCGCAGGGAATAATGCAGCGGCAGTTCCCAGGTAAACCCCATGCCGCCGTGCAGGTGGATGGCTTTTTCGATAATGAAAACAGCATTGCTGACAGCCCCTGCAAAAGCCGTATCGGCAGGGCGCGCCGAGCCGTATTCGTTTTCGCGCAATGCCCGCTGCAACGCCGCCGTCGACGCTTCGTGCAACAGTCTCATGCGCGCCAGGGTATGCCTCACGACCTGTTTGGCCGACAGCGGACGACCGAACTGAACACGGGTGGCGGTGTACTCGGCTGCCTGCTCTAAAGCCTTGCCGCTCAGGCCGTTGATGAAGCCTGCATACAACACATGCGCATCATTTTTCAACGCGGCCCAGGCCTTAGCCGACAGGCGTGCCTGAACAGCAGGCGCTTCGATGGCAATATCATAAAGGGGATATTCCGGATCGATGGCGTCGTTCGCTTGCACCGACACAGACTGAGCCTGCAACAGGCTGGCGCCGTCTTCGTCGGCCACCAGAATCCAGTCGCAGGCATCGGCAAAAGCTGCATGTGTCGCGCTTTTTTGCTGTACGCTGCCCTGCCAGGCAATGACTCCGATCTTCTCTCCTGCCACCAGCGCATCGGCAATATCGCTATCGCCAAACGCGCGCGCCAGCAGCATCTGCTCCACCAGAGGAAAATGCAATTGCAGCTTGCCCGCCGCTTCGCATACCGGCACCCCGAATTCAAGACCCAGGCCCAGACCGCCGCGTTCCTGCTGCGCGCAAACGCCAAACAAGCCCGAGGCCGCCAGCACGGCAGCGGCCTGGCGCGGTTCACGCCCAAGCGCATCGGCCACCGCGGCAGCGGCTGCTTCTGCAAACTCTTCCGGGTGCAGACTTTCTTGCTGATGACTCATGATCAGATATCCTTTGGCAATTGCATAATGCGTTGTGCAATGATGTCCAGTTGCACTTCAGTGGTGCCCGCGTAAATGGTTTCCGCATGCGAGAACAGATAGGCAGTGGTAAAGTGCTTGCGGGCGCGCTGCGCCAGCGGGCTGGAAGCAGGCCCCACCTGGGACACGATTTCCTGCGCCAGCGCCATGAATGCCTGGTGGCATTCGGACCAGAACAGTTTGGTCAGCGAACCACGCGCCCCAATCGCCTCGCCGCTCATCAACTGTTCTACCGAGCGTTCCACCAGACCCTTGAGCGCGTCAATCTCGCAGACAAGCCGGCCGATGCGCCGCTGATAGTAGGTTTCCTGCAGTCGCCGGGACAATTGCGTATCCGACTTGCAGGCCTGGATCAACTGGCGCAGTTCGCATTCGAAACGCCAGGCCCGGTACATGCGATTGGTGGCGCGCTCGATCGACAGCACACGGATCGCCGCGCTCCAGCCTTCGTCGGGCGCGCCCAGGCGTGCGCTGTCGGGAACAACGACGTCGTCGAAGAACACTTCGGCAAAAGATTCCTTATTATCAATGGAGCGGATCGGCGCCACGCGAATGCCCGGAGTGTTCATGGGAACAGCAAACATCAACAAGCCGCGATGCTTGTCGGCAACCGTGCCGGTACGGGTCAGCAACAGGCAATAGTGTGCCTTGGCGGCGCCGCTGGTCCAGATTTTCTGGCCATTGATGCGCCAGTTGTCACCTTCCTGAACCGCGCGCGTGCGCAGGCGGACCAGATCGGAGCCGGCATCCGGTTCGGAAAAGCCCTGGCACCAGTATTCGCGCATTTGCAGGATGGCGGGCAGAAACGACTGCTTTTGAGCCTCGGTCCCGACCGTCATGATGATCGGGCCGGCCAATTCCTTGCCGATGGAACTGACGCTCTCGGGCATGGGCAAAGCGCCGATTTCCTTGTTCACGGCCAGATGCTCACGCAGGGTCAGGCCGTGGCCGCCATAGGCTTCAGGCCAGGTCATCCCGGCCAGGCCGGCGCGGTACATGGCGGCCTCCCAGTCGCTGGACTCGGCCAGCGTAGGCGTGCGATAGTCCAGACTGTCGGCGCGCATATAGGACGGAAGATTTTCCCTGAGCCATGCACGGGCGTGCGAACGATAGGCATCCGGCGCCGAGGCAGGATCAGGAATGATCGGATTAGAGTGAAAATCCATGGTTGACCTTAGAAAATGTCATTCAGAAGTGCTGTCGGCAAGCAGGGGAACCAGGAGCGCATCCAGCACCACGATTCCCTCGCCTTCTGGCCGGATAAGCACCGGGTTCATATCGATCTCGCCCACATCGCCGGCGTGGCGGCAGGCAAACTCGGACAGTGTGGCCAGGGCCTGCGCAGCGGCCCGAACGTCAGCCTTTTTCCGGCCACGCGCACCATCCAGCAACGGAAACAGCTTCAGCGAGCGGATCATGGCCTGCGCTTCATCTTCCGACACGGGCGCTGCCTGTACGGCCACATCCTGCAGAATTTCCGCGTAGATGCCACCGCTGCCGACCATAACAACCGGGCCGAAAACCGGGTCTCTGGAAACGCCCATGATCAGCTCGTTGCCGCCGCTCATCATGGGGCTGACCAGGACGCCATCGAGCCGCGCCTCTGGCGCATGCTTTGCTGCAGCCTGCATGATCTGCTCATACGCACTGCGTACGGCGGCCTCATCCGCCAGATTCAGCTGCACGCCGCCGATTTCAGTCTTATGGGCGATATCCTGGGACACAATCTTGAGCACCACTGGAAACCCGGTACGCACCGCCTGTGCGGCCGCCGCGTCTGCCGACGTGACAATCGCTTCCTGAGGCACCGGAATGCCGACGGCGGCAAGCGCCTGTTTGGCGGTGTATTCGTTACGGAAGGCATCACGATCAAGCGCCTGGACGGATCCTCGATATGAAATAGACTCTGGTAACGCAGACAATTGCCCCATGCGCACCAGGCCAGCCAGGCCGCGCGCGGTTGCATCAATCCCCGCAAACACCGGAATGCCCAGCTCATTGATTTCCCGCACCGCATCGGCGGGCCCCTGGCTGGTCACGACCAGCAGACGGTCCGGGTAGCGGCGCCGAATATCTTTTAACGCTTCCATATACACGCCGCGCAGACGCGTGTTGTAGAGCGAAAGCGACAGAAAAATCTGCGTCACATCGGTGTGCGTGTCTTCCATCAGCGCAGCCAGCGTGCCTTGCAGAACGTCGGGCCGGGCCGATACTTGCGCCGTGGCATCCACAGGGTTATTGGTACCGGCCAGCGGCAGGATCTGCAGGATTTTGTCTTTTGTCTGCGCAGCCAGTTCGGTCAACGCCAGACCCGCCTTGACCGTAGCATCGGCCATCATGATGCCAAAACCACCCGAGGCGGCAAGCAGCGTGATCCGGTTGCCTTTGGGCAGACCGTCAGGCAGTAGAATGGATGCCGCATGGCCCACCTCGAGCAGTTCTTCAATGGCGTTCACCCGCAGGGCGCCATAACGGCGAAAAACCGCGTCAATCACCGCATCGGAACCGGCCAGCGCCCCGGTATGGGACGCAGCAGCAGCCTGTCCCTGATCCGTCGAGCCGATTTTGAGCACCACCACCGGTTTGTTCTTCTTGCGCGCCAGGTCCAGCGCACGGGTCAATCTGCCGGCGTCGCGGCAGGTTTCCATGCAACACAGGATCAGGCGGGTGTGCGCATCTTCTGCCAAGGCGGCAATGCCGTCGGCCACATCAATATCCGCCTCATTGCCCGTGGCGATGAAGTGACTGACGCCCAGCCCCCGCTGCGCGACGTTTTGCACGGTGAAGCTGCCGATGTTGCCGGACTGGGAAACGATGCCCACATGCCCCGCAGGCGGCATGCTTTGTTCAAGAATAATGGAAAAGGAGCCGATGACGCCTTGCGCCACGCTGATCGTGCCCAGGCAGTTGGGCCCCAGCAAGCGCATGCCGTGCTTGCGGGCAATGGCCACCAGTTCGGCCTGCAGCACGGCCCCTTGCGGACCGGCTTCGGCAAAGCCCGAGGAGAGCACGACGACGCCGCGCACGCCAATGGCGGCGCAATCGTGCATGGCTTTGACGGCAGCAGCAGCCGGAACGGCGATAATGGCCATATCGGGCGCCGACGGCAATTCACCGAGCGAGCTATACGCCTGCAGGCCCTGAATCACCCCACCACGCGGATTGACCGGATAGACCTGCCCCTTGTAACCGTATTTGAGCAAAAAGTGAATGGGGCGCCCGCCGATCTTGGTGATGTCGTCGGACGCGCCAACGATGGCGATACCTTGCGCGGTAAAAAAGGCATCAAGCCCTGCGCCGGGTTGAGGCACAACAAACGTATCCATTGATCAGCGCCCTTTGAAGTTGGGTTCGCGTTTTTCCAGGAACGCCATGCGCGCTTCGCGCGCGTCTTCGGTTTTGGCCAGCAGCATGGTGAACTCCTGCTCGAAACGGTAGGCATCGCGCTGCGGCATGACATCGACCATATTGGCTGCACGCTTGGCATAAATGGTCGCCAGTGGCGCCTTGGCGGCAATCACACGAGCCAGTTCCATGGTCGCGGGCACCAGCTCTTCGGGCTTGAGCACGTCTTCAATCACATTACGGCGTAGCAGATCGTGAGCGGTCAGACGCTGACCAGTGTAGAACATGCGGCGCAGGGTCGACCGGCCGAACAGCGTACGCAGCATCGACGCACCGCCCGCCAGGCCGACATTGATTTCCGGCATGCCGAAGGTTGCATTCTCGGACGCGTACAAGATATCGCAGGCGGCGGCCAGGCCCAGACCGGCGCCAAGCGCTGCGCCATTGACGGCCGCGATGACCGGTTTGGCGCATTCGCGAATGGCGTTGCCGGTTTCGCGTGTAATACGATTGTGTTCAAGAAAATCGCCGGGAATATCCTGATCAGGCCGGTCCTTGAGATCGGCGCCGGCGCAGAAAACCGAACCGCTGGCGGTCAGAACGGCGCAACGCACATCGTCGCGCGCCGAAATTTCATCAAACGCTGCCACCAACTGGCGGCGCATATCACGGTTCAGCGCATTGACGGGCTTGCGATCCATGGTCACCAGCGCCACATAGTCGGATACGTCGATATGAACAAATTTTTCAGTCATGGTTTTTCTTTCTTGAGTTCGGATTAAGGTAGCGGGTTGGCAAACAGCCTGGGAATGCGTCGCGGCGGTTTTGCCTTGGACAGGCCTTCAGCCGGGCAGCGGCTCCAGCCGGTGCATGCCCGCATTGAAGTTGATCATGGGGCTGGCCTGGCGGCTGACCGAGCGACGAATCTTGCCGACGATCAAGCGATGCGTGCCCAGCGCCTGTGTATTGACAATATCGCACTCCACCGTCGCCAGCGCGTCGTTCAACACCGGCTGGTCGTGCAGGCCATGACGCCAGTCGCCTTTGGAAAAACGCGCCGGTCCCTGTTTTTCACACAAGAAAGTAGACAGGACTTCCTTATGTTCTTCGCCCAGCACGTTGGCGACAAAACGGTTGTTCGCCAGCAGCGCCGGCACAATGGACGAGCGCTCATCAATAAAGAAGCCGACCAGGGGAGGCTCGGCAGAGATGGACGTCAGGCTGGACACAATCAGCCCGGCGACGCCATCGCCACTGCCGGTGGTCACGGCGCTGATGCCCGCAGGCAGCGCGCGCATGGCGGCCTTGAACTCGACTTCGGTCACGACCTCATCGATCTCATTGCGTTCGATATGAACACGAACATCGCCCTGGTCATCCACCCAGCCCGCCTTCGCGGCGTAGGCCATCATCCCGGCGAAGCCGCTTTCCCACTCCGCCTCCCCCGCACGGTCGCAGAGGTACCGCAGCACAGCGGGCGCCAGCCGGATATGTTCGTCGTCTTCGCGCCGGCCGATTTTGCGGATGGCCAGCTCCAGCTTCTCGGGCGGCAGCGGGTCTACCAGAACATCAAGCCTGCGAAAGTCCGCAGCATCAAGAACAGTGACGGCCCCGGTGTTGGTCAGATGAATGCGCACGATTGTCTCCTTGGGTATGTCCTCAGGCGGCAGCCTTAAGACCCAATTCCTTATGGATGGCCGGGATGATTTTCTCACCCCAGAGTTCGATTTGTCTGAGCATGGTTTTCTGATCGAAGTCGCCCAGCTGCGTTTGCAAGGCAATGTGCTTGGGCTTGAGAATGCTGATTTCTTCAAGCAGCTTATCGATCACCTGATTGACCGGGCCGACCGGCAGATTTTTGCGCAGTTCGTCGAAACTCATATCGGTGGGCGATGGCACTTCCTGGATCATGTAACCGTCTTCGGACTGGGCACGACGGAATTTCAGACTTTCCGAAATACGGCGCTGAAAACGGGCGCTATCCAGATAGGCATCCACTTGCGCTTTATTGTCAGATGCATAACCACAACGAAGGAAACCGAATTTGACATCGCGATCCAGATCCTTGCCATGATCGTCGGCGACCTTTTCGAGCCGTTCACGCAGCTCTTTGATGCCGTCATTGCCCTTGAGCAACGCGGTCACAAACAGATTATGATTTTCGCGTACGCCCCGGCCGAGCGCGACCGGGTTGCCCGACGTAATCCATAACGGCGGCATCGGGTTCTGCAGACAGCGCACCGCAATCGAGCTGGGCGGCAGCTTCAGGAATTCGCCCTGGTATTCAAATGTCTGTTGCGTCAGCCCCATGGGAATCATATCGAGAAATTCGTTATAGATTTTGGACGCATCTTCCAGCTTCACACCGAACCGTTCGAATTCAAAAGCCTGGTAGCCCGAGCCGATACCCAGGTCCAGGCGACCGTCCGACACTGTGTCGACAAAACCGACTTCGGCCAGGAAACGCGCCGGATGATACAACGGCAGAATGCAGACCGCCGTTCCCAGGCGGATGCGCCTGGTCATGCCGGCACAGTGGGCCACCATCATCAGTGGCGACGGGGATAAAGAATAATTGTTGAAGTGATGTTCTGCGTACCAGGCGTTATTGAACCCGGCCTGTTCCGCAGCGATCGTCTGTTCGACCGAGTTGCTGATAACTTGCTTTGACGACTGATGATAGCCGCGCTGTTGTGCAAGAATGAATACACCGAATTCCATGAGAACTCCTCTCCAGTATGTATTAATTGACTTGCATCAATATTAAATTATAATCATCCAGTGATGGAATAGCCAAAATTCGGCAGTCTGTCCTGCATATTTCGAGGGAATCATGGATCGTCTTAGAGCAATGGAGCTTTTTCTGTCGGTGTCCCGCACCGGCAGCTTCACGGAAACCGCCAAACAGTACGGCGTGTCCCCTACCTCTGTGTCCCGCATGATTACCGATCTGGAACAGGCGCTCGCCGTGCGGCTTCTGCTGCGCTCGACGCGGCAGGTCATGTTGACCGAGGCCGGCCAGGAATACGCGCATCAGCTTGATGGCATTTTGTGGAGCATCAATCACGCCCATGACAATATTACGGCGATCAGCTCGTCGCCCCAGGGCCTGTTGCGCGTGCACTCCCGGGTCATGTTCGGCGTCGGCGTGCTGACCCCGCTCATTGCCCGTTTCAGGACGCTTTATCCGGATATACACGTTGAACTGCTGCTGGCCGAAACCCAGGCTGATCTGCGTCTGCAGCAAATTGATGTTGATTTTCGCATTGCGCCCCCCGTTGAAGCAGGCCTGAAGCGCCGCATCCTGTTCAAAAGCGACCGCTATCTGGTGGCGTCTCCCGACTATATCGCCACCATGCCGGCGCTGACAAGTCCGCCGCAACTGGCCAACCACGCCTTCCTGTGCTACCTGAAACCGGGCGAACGGTATGTGTGCCGCTTTATGTCGGAAAAAGGCATTGAGGAGGTCGCCCTGAATCCTCGTCATGTGACCAATAGCGGCATCGTACAACTGGAGCTGGCGCGATTGGGGGAAGGCATCGCCCTGCTGGACGACTATACGGTCGCCAACGATATTGCACAGGGACGGCTGGTCCGGCTATTGCCAGATTTTCGCGTGACCAATTCGTCTTTTGAGGACGGCATCTACGCGACCATTCTGGACACGCCGATGATTCCCGCCAAAATCCGCGTGTTCCTGGATTTCGTGGCGGCCGAAGTCTCGGGCAGCGAACGCCGCTTTCTGGCATATCGACAATTGGGCGCGTAAAGAGGCAAGTGTCGGGGATCAACCCTGCAGGCCCATGCGGGTACGCGCGGGCGCCATGCCCTGCACGCCACTGCCGCGTATACGTAAAATCGCCCCGTCCAGGGCCCCGTCGGCGCGCAGACGACCACTGTCGCTGATGGACGTCACAAAGAGCTCATCCAGGCGCTCGCCGCCGAAGCAGAGCGAGGCCGGATGCGCGAGCGGCAAAGCAATGTTGTGAGTCAGCCCGCCATCCGGCGCAAAACGCGCAATCGCGCCAGCACGCACCAGGGCCGTCCACAAGCCGCCGTCTGAGTCAAAACAGCACCCATCCGGACCGGAGTCGTAAGCATCTGTGTTGATGAAAAGGCGCCGATCGGCAAGGGTGCCATCAGCGGCCATGACGTATGAGTGTATGCTGCGGGTGCTGCTGTCGCTGATATACAGCCGCCCGTCCAGCGGATTAACACAGGGACCGTTGGTAATGCCGATACCGGTCGCCAGCTTCATCAGCCCGCCATCGGGACGCAGGCGGTACAGTCCGCCCAGCGGCGGCTCCTGTTCGTCCCGATATACATGCATGGTGCCGACGATAAAACTGCCGTCAGGCATGGGTTCGCCATCATTCAGGCGCAGATGAGTGTGACTGTCTTCGATCCTTGCGAGAAACTGCTGCCCGCCCGTGGCCGGATCCACCAGGACGATGTCTTCCTTAAGGGCAACCAGCAGCCGCCCGTCCGCATTCAGGCAAAACGACCCTGCCGGGGCCGGCACTGTCACGCTTGCCGTCACCTGTCCCGTTACCGGATCAAGCCGCTGGATCAGCCCGGCCCGGCCGTCGATAAACCATAGTTGCTGGTTTGCTGTATCCCAGACGGGACATTCGCCCAACGCGGTACGGATGGTGCCTACAGGTGCGATTTCAATTGGCATCAGTCAGATTGCAGTCGTGATTGTAAAGAAGCAGCGCTGTGCGTTGCAGCGGACCAGCCGCTGCGTGCGTCTTGTCGGATGTTTAGTTGATGACAATATTATTGTCTTTGATAACCTTGCCCCAATAGTCGCGATCAGCCTGCAGCTGGGCGTTCAGCGCCTGCGGGCCTCCGGCCTTTTCGGTCTGGCCATTATCCCGGAGCAGCTTGCGGAACTTCTCGGTTTTAACCGTATGGACTGCAGCCGCCGAAATTTTCTGTATGACCTCTGGCGGCGTGCCTTTGGGCGCATGCAGGGACGTCCAGTAAGACGACTTGAGCTGCGGATACCCCAGTTCGGTCACGGTGGGGATATCGGGAAACGAAGGATCCCGCTTATCGGTCGTGAGCGCCAGTATTTTCAGATCGCCCGCCTTCTGATGCTCGATCAGGGCAATGGGTGTGGCGTAGGAAAGGTCACCGCGCCCGGCCATGAGATCGATCAGGGACGCCGTATTATTCTTATAGGCGACGGCCGTCAGCGGTACGCCAAACGCAGTTGATACCACGCGGCCGAACAGATCCGTCACGCTGCCGGGCCCCATGGTGCCGTACAACAGGGGTTTATCGGATTTTTTTGCATAGGCCACGAGCTCACCCAGGGAATTGACACCCATGGAACTGGGAACAGTGAGTGTCAACGGACCGTCAAACAGCATGGCGACCGACTCGAAACTGTCGAACTGATATTGCAAATTGGGCCGCAGCATAATATTGAGCGAGATCGGTCCGGTTCCACCCAATAGCAATGTCGTGCCATCGGGCCGGGCGCGCGCCACGTAGGAGGCGCCGATAATGCCATTGGCTCCTCCTTTGTTCTCGACGATCACGTGGCGGCCGAGTTCCTTGCTCATTCCCTCGGCAAGGAGCCGCGCGAAGTTGTCGTTGGTGCCGCCACCCGCGTAGGGAACGATGATGGTGATCGGTTTGTCGTCGGCCTGCGCGTAGGCAGGCATCAACGTGGCAAGCACACTGCTGAATGCAGCAGCAATAAAAAAGCGTCGCTTGATGTTGCGCATCTATGTTCCTCCAGAACCATTTTCTGTGCCCTGTAGTGACAAACGTCTTCATGTCGGCATCGACGCGCACGATGACATTTGAAAGATTTCAATACCGGTCAACCGTGGCCAGACACAACAGTGCATTCCAGACTTGGCCTGCAGGGCTATATAGAGGAGACAATCATATATTTGATTCGTGTTAATTATTACCCCAGCAGATTGCAGTACTGTTTTACCTGAATGATCCGTAAAGCGCCTGCTGCCCGAAATGGGGGCAAACGCTGAAGATCGACCGACAATAGCCGGAGGCCGCGCCAATACATGGGAACGGGCCTAGGCCCTGGTGTTGCGGCCCCGCCAAATACTGGATATGTCAACCGAATACTCTTATATAAGATATATAATCAAAAAGCCGTTTGAAAAATCACGTTTGAAATTAACGGGGGAGGAGAAAAACCATGTCAACGTATAAACACACGACACGCAAACCATGGTGGCCACGTGTCTTTGGAATCATTCTGGCGCTGATGGGTCTGGCGCTATTGATCGGCGGTATTCGCCTGGTGTCGCTGGACGGCTCCTGGTACTACCTGATCGCCGGAGCCGCGACACTAGTCGCCGGCCTGCTGTTGCTGGCGGCGAAAGCGTCCGGTGCATTGCTGTATTTCCTGGTGGTCATTGGAACGGTTCTGTGGGCCTTTGCTGAAGTCGGCACCGACTTCTGGGGACTGGTTCCTCGTCTGGCGCCGGTTCTGGTCCTGGGCCTGATTGCCGCACTGGCGCTGCGCAGTCTGCGTCCGACGACGCGCACGCTCGCCATCCCGGCAGCGGTCGTGCAGTTGCTCGTGCTCATTGTGGGTGGCGTGATGATCTTTTCTCCGCAAGGGACCATCGAAAATACGGCGGGCAATGGCACCAAAATCGTCAATGACATCCCGCTGGTAACCGATGCCAACAGCAAAGACAATCGCTGGACCCAGTACGGCCGTACCGGCCACAGCGATCGCTTTGGCCCGTTTGATCAGATCAAGCCGGATAATGTAGACCAGCTGGAAGTGGCCTGGACCTATCGCACCGGCGCGCAAACCGGCAAGGCTGACGAAGACCAGGCCACGCCGATCCAGGTAGGCGATTCACTTTATTTGTGCACGCCGCAAAACAAAGTGATTGCCCTGAACGCAGAGACCGGCGAAGAACGCTGGACCTTTGATCCCAAGCCCAAGCTCAGCCCGAGCTGGAACCGCTGCCGCGGCGTGGGCTATTATGAAGTGGCCGACGCAGACAAATCGGGCAATGGCATGTGTGATGCACGCATCATTACCACCGACAAGCAGGCGCGTTTGTGGGCGCTGGACGCCAAAACCGGAGAACTGTGCCCGGGCTTCGGCGATAGCGGCCAGGGCTATACCGACCTGAGCAACGGCCTGGGCGAATACCCAGATTTTTACTATATGCCGACGTCGCAACCGCTGGTGGCCGGTGATCGCGTCATTATCGGCGGCTGGGTCTGGGACGGCAAGAAAACGTCTGAGCCATCGGGAGTCGTGCGCGCCTTCAATGCAAAAGACGGTGCACTGGACTGGGCTTGGGATCTGGGCAACCCCGAGATTACCAAACTGCCGCCCGAAGGCGAAACCTATACCCAGGGCACGCCCAACTTCTGGACGCATGGCGCCTATGACGAAAAGCTGGGTCTGATCTACCTGCCTTTGGGTAACGCCACGCCAGACTTCTGGGCCGAGCACCGCAGCGAAGACATGAATAAAAACGCGTCTTCCGTGGTTGCGCTGAATGTGGAAACCGGCCGCCGCGTCTGGCAATTCCAGTCCACGCACCTGGACACCTGGGACTATGACAACGCTTCGCCACCCACGCTGGTCGAGGTGCCCGACGGCCAGGGTGGTAACACGCCCGCCCTGGTGCTGGCGACCAAAACGCATCAGTTGTTCCTGCTGGATCGCACCAATGGCGAGCCGCTTGCCGAGGTAGAAGAGCGCCCTGCGCCACAGCAATCCATGCCAGGCGATGTGCCCGCAGCGCCCACCCAGCCATGGTCTGCGGGCATGCCGCAGCTTGGCGCGATGGCCATGAACGAAAAGGACATGTGGGGCGCCACCATGTTCGACCAGTTGTTTTGCCGCATCAAGTTCAAGCAGTTGAATTATGAAGGGCCTTACACCAAGATCACCGATAAGCCAACGCTCGTGTGGCCCGGGTATTATGGTGGATTCAACTGGGGCGGACAGGCGTATGATCCGCGCACCAATATGTTTATTGCAAATGACATTAATATGCCGCAGATCGTTTTCCTGGCGCCGCAGGAGACGGCCGAGGCAACCACCAAGGAACTCAATGCCAACGACATTACCAAGGCAAACTGGTCCAATTCTCACGTGCAGGATGGCACGCCTTACCAAGCCATTCGCGGTTCGTTCAATTCGTTCCTGGGCCTGCCATGCAACCAGCCTTCGTGGGGTAATCTGACGGCAGTGGATCTGAATACCAAAACCATCGCCTGGCAGGTGCCGCTGGGTACGGTTGAAGACAGCCGCCTGATGGGCGTGCGCACAAGCCTGCCGGTACCGCTGGGTATGCCATCCTTGTCCGGCCCGCTGGTCACCGCCGGCGGCCTGACCTTCTATGCCGGTACGCAGGATTACTATTTGCGCGGATTTGACAACCGCAATGGCAAGGAGGTCTGGAAATCACGCCTGCCCGTGGGCGCCCAGGCCACGCCGATGACCTATCTGTCACCGGCGTCCGGTCGCCAGTTCGTGGTTGTGGTTGCCGGCGGCGCACGCATGACGCCGGAAAAAGGGGATTATGTAATCGGGTATGCGTTGCCTAAGAAATAAAGCAGAAACCTGGGTAGGGAGCGGCATTTACGCTGTCCCCTGCCCTACTGCCTACC
>DATGQC010000333.1:0-8876 GCA_035304425.1 Advenella sp. | reverse complement strand
ACGATCAGCCCGTCGGCACGTTGCCGGTACATGAGCGTTTCATTGTATTCCACGCAGATTTCGATCATACCGCCGCGACTTGCCCGGTTCAGCACCACATCATTCAGGGCCAGGGCACAGGTCAGGGTTTGACCGTCGCGCACGACAGAGGCTTGCAGCAGGGTGCGGTGTTCAATATCGTACTGACCGTCAAGAACCGATTCGATGGCCTCAAGCGCGTTCTGTACCGGGATATCGGTAATAAAGCCGAGGCGCCCGTGGTTGATGCCCAGCAGCGGAACATCGTATTGGGCCAGCTTGCGGCCGACACCCAGCATGGTGCCGTCGCCGCCCATGACAATGACCAGATCGGCCTGCCCGCCGATTTCGGCTGTTGTCGCCGTGGGATATTCGGTCACTCCGGTATTTTCGGACGTTTCCTTTTCAATCAGAACCTGTCGGCCGGCTGTCTGCAGTACACCGGCCAGCGCCCGCAACGGGGCATCAAGACCGGAGTCATGATATCTGCCGACCAGCGCTATGGTTGAAAAATGCATAATGAAACCATATACAATAAACGAAACGACAATGAAAAGTAACAGAAGTACCGGAAATGAAACCTACGGCAACCGTCATAATACGTTATTCTACATTGACTGCAGGTTTAACAATTAACGTGTCCGTAAAATATCCTCTGGTACAAACCATAACAGACCCACCATGGATGATCGCGCAAACGCACTATTGAAAGCTCTGATTGAGCGGTATATTGACGATGGACAGCCGGTAGGCTCCCGGACGCTGTCCAAGCTGTTCGAGCTCTCGCCGGCCACCATCCGCAATGTGATGGCAGATCTGGAAGATCTGGGCCTGATTCACAGCCCGCATACGTCCGCAGGCCGCGTTCCCACGCCTCGTGGATACCGCCTGTTTGTGGATAATCTGCTGGTGATCAAGCCTTACGAGCTGGAAGAACCGTCCGAGCTGCATGATGTCTTTTCCAACACGGCGCCCAGCAAGGCGCTTAGTGTGGCCGCCTCGCTCGTGTCCAACCTGACTCAGTTTGCCGGTGTGGTGCTCACGCCCAAACGCTCGCAGGTCTTTCGCCAGATTGAGTTCATCCGGTTGTCGCAGCGGCGTATCCTGCTTATTATCGTGACCCCGGATGGCGATGTGCAGAACCGGATTCTGTCTCCTTTGCACGACTACACCGAAGCCCAGCTCATCGAGGCCGCGAATTACTTCAATCATAATTTTGCAGGCAAATCCTTTGAGCAGGTCCGCGAACAGCTCGGAACCGAACTTAACCAGCTTAAAGAGGAAATTTCCTCGCTGATGCAAGCTGCAGTGGATGCCGGCAATGACGATGACCAGGAGTCGTCCGTGGTCATCTCGGGCGAACGCCGGCTGCTGGAAATCAAGGATTTTGCCACCGATATGGATCGCCTGCGCAAAATGTTCTCGCTGTTTGAGCAGAAAACCGATTTGATGCAATTGCTTGATGTGACAGACCGGTCGCAGGGCGTGAAAATCTACATTGGCGGTGATTCCCGCCTGGTGCCCATGGAAGATGTCTCGGTCATCACCGCGCCTTATGGCGTTGACGGGAAAATCGTGGGCACGCTGGGCGTGATCGGCCCAAGCCGCATGTCCTACAATCGTGTCATTCCTATTGTGGACCTGACCGCCAGACTGTTGTCCAACGCCCTCAGTCACCAGTAAAGGCCGGCGCCGGTTTCAGGCGGTGCCGGCGTTCATTGTGATACTTGCAGGCGCTACGCGCATGGCGGGTACGCAATCCGGGTACAATCCCATCTCAATATTGCATTTGCAAAGCCGCCGTGCACGGCGCTTTTTTTGAGTTGCCGCGCCGTTCGTGTCCGGGGGACAGTCTGACGGGCGGCGCCGTCTCCGCAACCTACAGGAAAGCATGAATACAGGAGTTGTACTGATCAACCTGGGCACCCCGGCCAGTCCCGATGCCGGTGCAATCAGGGCCTATCTGTCGGAGTTTCTGTCCGATCCGCGCGTGGTCGAAATACCGCCCGCCCTCTGGAAGCCGATTCTCAATCTTGCGGTTCTGCCGCTGCGGCCATCCAAACTGGCGCCCAAGTATCGCCAGATCTGGATGGAGGACGGCTCGCCCCTGCTTGTGTACGGCAAGCGTCTGGTCCAGGGCGTGCAGGCGCAACTGGATCGTGAGCAGATTCCCGCTACCGTGGTGCTGGCTATGCGCTACGGGCAACCCTCAATGCAGCAGGCCTTTGCACAACTGCGCGAAGCAGGCTGCGAGCGCATTCTGATTGTGCCGCTCTATCCGCAATTTGCCGCCAGCACGACTGCAACCATTTTCGAGCGCACCCTGGCGCTGTATGGCGATGCGCGCGATTTGCCGGAGTTGCGTTTCATCAAGCGGTTTCATCAATTGCCCGGCTATCTTGATACGCTGGCGCAAAATGTGCGCGACTATTGGCGTGAGCACGGCAAACCCCAGCAATTGCTGCTCAGTTTCCATGGTCTGCCCAAGCGCGCAGTGGAACTGGGTGATCCTTATCTTCGTGATTGCACGGCTACGGCCGAGGCGCTGCAGCTGCGGCTGGCCGCAGAGGGGGTGCCGATCGATATCGCTTTTCAAAGCCGGTTCGGTCGCGCCGAATGGCTCGGTCCTGCGACATTGGCAGTGCTGCAGGCCTATCCGGGAGACAATATCCGTCACGTTGACGTGCTGTGTCCTGGTTTTGTGGCCGATTGCCTGGAGACGCTCGAGGAAATCCGAATTGAGTGCGCACGTGCCTTCAGCCAGGCGGGTGGCGCGCAATTTCGCTATATTCCTTGTCTGAATGATCACCCGGCATGGGTCAATGCCATGGCGGGCCTGATCCGGCAGCATATTGTCGGCTGGCCAGACCCGGATGGCGTCTGAGCGAATTTTTTATTTCATTGTTTTCAGCGAGTTATCATGGCCGTCACTATTAGTGGTCTGTATGTCTATCCCATCAAATCCTGCGCCGGCATCGCTCTTGATCGTGCGCAAATCAGCGCGGCAGGGGTCCGGTGGGACAGGCAGTTCATTCTGATTGATGCTGCCGGCACGATGATGACCCAACGCACGGTGCCCCGCATGGTGCTGATCCAGCCGTCACTTGATCCTGAACTGAACCAGTTGCGTTTGCAGGCGCCCGGCGCGCCGACGCTTACGGTTTCGCTGCTGGCTGCGCAAGTGCAGGAAAAGGCGATTGCCGTCCGGGTATGGGGCGGCCAGCCACAAGGCACGCCGGTCAGCGACCAGGCGGATCAATGGTTCAGCAACGTGCTGGGCCAGCCCTGTCGCTTGCTGCGCCTGCATTCCGAATCGCAACGCCGTGTTCTGCCCGATTTCCCTGAGAGCTGGCAGCAACGGCACGGGGATTGGAAGTCTTTAAATGCCCAGGATCAGACTTTCGGCTTTGCCGACGGCTTTCCGTTTTTGTTTGCCAGCACCGCTTCACTGGATGCGCTCAATGCCACGCTGGTCGGCAAACAGCAGGCGCCGGTGCATATGATCCGTTTTCGGCCCAATATCGTGCTGGACGGTTTGCCTGAATACGAAGAGGACTACGTGTTCGGGCTCGGCGCAGGCAAACTCAATTTCGCCTTCGTCAAACCGTGTACGCGCTGCACAATCCCGAATGTTGATCCGGCATCGGCTGCTGTAGCCGACGAGCCGGGTATCACGTTGATGCAAACCCGCAGTGCCGATCTGGGCGTGCTGTTTGGCGTAAATGCCGTGTTGACCGACAAGGTCAGCGACGTGCTGCATGTCGGCCAGCAGGTGCAGCCAGAATACGATTTCTAAGGCCATTCGAGGGCAAGCGCTATAGCGGCGCGATACGGCTGCGGTGGCAGGCGGCGCTCATGCCATCTGCTGCCGCTTGTGTCGGTAGCGCAGCTCGCAAGCGGGAATGCCTGCGCCCAAATGAGGTAACGGCCCGGTTGCGACCGGGGGCGCAGACTCGGGCGCTACCGATACGGGCGCAAATCCGCCCTTGAATTTATCTTCGACGCCCCCAATTGGGGGATAACCATATTGATTTGATGCAGGAGTAGAAATGACACAGGAATTTGATCCCAATAAGAACCAGCCTCAGCAGCCAGAAAATGAAGAAACGCCGCAGACTGAAACCAGCGGGACAGAGCCGGACGAGGCCGGTGCGCTAATGGATGATCTGGAAGCCAAATATAGCGAACTCGAAGCCAAAGTCAGCCAGTATCATGACCAATTGCTGCGCGCTCATGCCGAAATGGAAAATGTGCGTCGTCGTGCCCAGGAGGACGTGTCCAAAGCACGAAAATTCGGCACCGAGTCCTTTGCAGAAAGCCTGGTGCCCGTGCGGGACAGCCTGGAGGCTGCGCTGGCGCTGGAGGATCAGTCGTTCGAAGCGCTCAGGGAAGGGCTCGAAACAACTCTGCGTCAGCTCACAGCGGCGTTTGACCGCAATAACCTGAAGGAAGTGGCGCCTGCTGCCGGGGACAAGTTCGATCCGCATGTGCATCAGGCTATTTCCACTATTGCTGCCGACGTGCCCTCCGGCACCGTTGCCAGTACCTTGCAAAAAGGTTACACCATTGCAGATCGGGTTCTGCGTCCCGCGCTGGTCACTGTCTCGGCGGGGCAGGGCTGAAAATAATGCGCCGACAGACCCGGGTTTGCCGGCCATTTTTCTGTCCGGAGGGCTGTTTGTGATCAAAAAACGTGCCAGAAATGCAAAAAATCACAAAAAAACCGCTTTTTTCTCTTGAAATCGCAAACGGCCAGCCCCACGTACTAGACAACGAAAGATCCTGTGTCGCAAATATATGCAAACAGGATCCATTATTTTGAATTATTTGATAATAGGGTAGACTCAAATGGGAAAAATCATTGGTATTGACTTGGGTACCACCAACAGCTGTGTATCAGTGCTGGACGGCGATAAGGTCAAAATTCTGGAAAATGCCGAGGGCGCGCGCACGACCCCTTCCATTATTGCTTACATGGAAGATGGCGAAACCCTGGTCGGCGCACCCGCCAAACGCCAGGCAGTGACTAATCCGACAAATACACTCTATGCAGTCAAACGCCTGATCGGCCGCAAATTCGAAGAAAAAGCGGTTCAGAAGGACATCGACCTGATGCCTTACACGATTGTCAAGGCTGACAACGGTGACGCATGGGTCGAGGCGCGCGGCAAGAAAATGGCGCCTCCACAGGTTTCAGCTGAAGTGCTGCGCAAAATGAAGAAAACCGCCGAAGACTATCTGGGCGAAGAAGTGACCGAAGCCGTTATCACGGTGCCTGCCTACTTCAACGACAGCCAGCGCCAGGCGACCAAAGATGCCGGCCGCATTGCCGGTCTGGAAGTCAAACGCATCATCAATGAACCAACTGCAGCTGCGCTGGCGTTTGGTCTGGACAAGACTGAAAAAGGCGACCGCAAGATTGCGGTGTATGACCTGGGTGGCGGCACCTTTGACGTGTCCATCATTGAAATTGCCGACGTTGATGGCGAGAAACAGTTTGAAGTGCTGTCTACCAATGGTGACACCTTCCTGGGTGGTGAAGACTTTGACCAGCGCATCATCGATTACATCATTGCCGAGTTCAAAAAAGAACAGGGCGTAGATCTGGGTAAAGACGTGCTGGCGCTGCAACGCCTGAAAGAAGCGGCTGAAAAGGCCAAAATCGAACTGTCGTCTGCAACTCAGACCGAAGTCAACCTGCCATACATCACGGCGGATGCTTCAGGTCCGAAACACCTGACCCTGAAAATCACCCGTGCCAAACTGGAAGCGCTGGTTGAAGATCTGATTGAGCGCACGATTGCGCCTTGCCGCACCGCGGTCACCGATGCCGGTGTCAAGGTATCTGATATCGACGACGTGATCCTGGTCGGTGGTATGACCCGTATGCCAAAAGTACAGGAAAAGGTCAAAGAGTTTTTCGGCAAGGATCCACGCAAAGACGTGAACCCCGACGAAGCCGTGGCTGCCGGTGCTGCCATTCAGGGCTCGGTGCTCTCTGGTGATCGTAAAGACGTGTTGCTGCTGGATGTGACGCCCCTGTCCCTGGGTATTGAAACCCTGGGTGGTGTCATGACCAAAATGATCCAGAAAAACACCACGATCCCAACCCGCTTTACGCAGACATTCTCTACAGCAGAGGATAATCAGCCTGCAGTGACCATCAAGGTCTTCCAGGGCGAGCGTGAAGTGGCTGCCGGTAACAAGGCGCTGGGCGAGTTCAATCTGGAAGGTATTCCGCCTGCTGCACGCGGCCTGCCGCAAATCGAGGTGACGTTTGACATCGATGCCAACGGTATTTTGCACGTTTCTGCAAAAGACAAAGGCACCGGCAAGGAAAACAAGATCACGATCAAGGCAAACTCTGGTTTGTCCGAAGACGAGATCCAACGCATGGTCAAGGATGCCGAAGCGCACGCAGACGAGGATCACCGTGTTGCCGAGCTGGCCCAGACCCGTAATCAGGCCGATGCGCTGGTGCACTCTACCCGCAAGTCGCTGACAGAGTATGGCGACAAGCTGGAAGCGGCCGACAAGGACGCGATCGAAGCAGCCCTCAAAGAGCTCGAGGCAGTGCTCAAAGATGGCGACAAGGCTGCGATCGATGCCAAGGTCGAAACGCTGACAACCGCAAGCCAGAAACTGGGTGAAAAAATGTATGCGGACATGCAGGCCCAGGCGCAAGCCCAGGGTGAGCCTGGTGCCGAACAGGCCCAGCCAGCAGACGACAATGTTGTTGACGCTGACTTCAAAGAAGTGAAACGCGACGACAAGTAATGCAGGTTGTCTGATTCAAAAACCCGGCCGGTCTGAAAATGACAGGGCCGGGTATTGTTTTTTATATTAGAGAAGAAATCTAAAGGCGTATAACTGATGGCAAAACGTGACTACTACGAAGCCCTGGGTCTGGCCAAGAATGCTTCGGATGAGGATATCAAGAAGGCATATCGCAAACTCGCCATGAAGTATCACCCGGATCGCAACCCGGACAGCCACGAGGCAGAAGAAAAATTCAAGGAAGCCAAGGAAGCCTACGAAATTCTGTCCGACCCGCAAAAACGCGATGCCTATGACCGCTATGGTCATGCGGGCGTAGATCCGAATGCAGGCATGGGCGGCGCTGGTGGCGCCGGCTTTGGCGATGTCTTTGGCGACATTTTCGGCGATATCTTCGGCGGCGGCGGAGGCCGACGCGGTGGTGGCCCGCAAGTATTTCGCGGCGCCGATCTGCGCTATCGGCTGGATATTACCCTTGAGCAGGCAGCCAAGGGAATGGAAACCGAAATTCGCGTACCAAGTTGGGAAAATTGTGATGTCTGCCATGGCTCCGGCGCCAAACCCGGCACCGAACCTACAACCTGCCACACCTGCCACGGCGCGGGCGCAGTGCGCATGCAACAGGGATTTTTCAGCGTACAGCAAACCTGCCCGACCTGCCACGGCACCGGCAAGGAAATCAAGGAGCCGTGTACGGCATGTGACGGCGTAGGCCGCAAGCGCAAGAACAAAACCCTGCAAGTCAAGATTCCTGCGGGGATTGATGACGGGATGCGTATTCGCTCGGGCGGTAACGGCGAACCTGGTGTTAATGGCGGCCCGGCCGGCGACCTGTATGTCGAGATATCCATTAAGGAACACAGTATTTTCAAACGTGATGGCGACGATCTGCATTGTGAAGTGCCGTTGCCGTTCGTGACTGCAACCCTGGGCGGCGATCTGGAAGTGCCGACACTGGGTGGCAAAGGCGAAATCACCGTTCCCGAGGGCACGCAGACCGGCAAGGTTTTCCGTTTGCGCGGCAAGGGCATCAAAGGCGTTCGGGCATCCTATCCGGGAGATCTATATTGCCACGTGGTTGTTGAAACACCGATTCGGTTGAGTGACGAACAGAAGACCCTGTTGCGGCAGTTCGAGACATCACTGAACGATGGAGGCGATCGCCATTCCCCAAAGAATAAATCCTGGACCGACAGAGTGAAAGATTTTTTCAGCTAATCACTGAACATGCCTGTCCAGGCTGTGGTTCCTATTTAGAATGCACGTATCACTACGTGCATTTTTTTTGCGCGGGTTTGTGTTCGCTACGTTCAATTCCAGGGAGTATGTCATATGTCATCAACAAGCAGTCTTCGTTTTGCGCTTGCAGCCAATCGCCTGCATCATGCAACGCCGGATGCGGGCCTGTTTACCTGGCTCAAGGCGTCATCCGAGACGATTCGCGAACTGGATATCGAATTGCATACCGTCGGCCGTACGTATGACGCGATTCAGCGCGAAGGCTTCCTGTCGGGCTATCGGAAAAATATCCGCTATCCATATGGACGGGAAGGGGGGCTGATGAAGCTGGTATCACGCGTAACCGTTCACGAAGCAACGCCGATTACGCTCGATGGCGCCATTTATCTTATTGATCCCGTGGATCCCTCGTCGATTTTCCCCGAGGCGCTCGCGCTCAAGCGCCAGTGTATTACCCATGGTAAGCCATTTATTTCAACTGTGGCGGGCGCCATCGAATGGATGGAAGTTGAGCGTGTGTTGACAGGGCTGGACCCATTGTCAGATTGCCTGTCCTGCGATGTGATCCGTGGACAGACCCTGGCGCTGATTTCCCACGATGCGCTCAAAGCGGAAATGGTCGCCTATGCCTCTCAGTATTTCGAGATACTTTCGATGTTTGAACGCCGTGTCGCCACCGGCACCACCGGCGGTTTGCTGAATGAGCTGGCCTGGTCCAAGGGTTGGCCGGCGGACAAACCCTGGGTGGAGCGCTATCTGAGCGGCCCTTTGGGAGGCGATGCGCAGATTGCCGATCTGGTCCTGGACCGGAAATGCCAGCGGGTGATCTTTTTTGAAGACCC
>DATGQC010000332.1:0-2652 GCA_035304425.1 Advenella sp. | reverse complement strand
AGGCCGGCTCCGGACTGCTCACTTTCGGCAACCCGACCTCTGCCGGCGTTCCAGCCGAATTCGTCGCGCACACAATGGTGCTGGACTATAACGACCTGGACGCGGTCAAGGCTGCATTTGCCGAATTCGGCGCCGATATTGCCTGCATTATTGTCGAACCGATAGCCGGCAATATGAACCTGATCAAGCCTGTAGAAGGCTTCCTGGCCGGCTTGCGCGCATTGTGCACGGAATATGGCGCACTACTGATTTTCGACGAAGTGATGACGGGCTTTCGCGCCGGCCCGCAAGGGGTACAGGGCCTGTCGGGCGTTACGCCCGACCTGACTACGCTGGCTAAAGTCATTGGCGGGGGCATGCCCGTGGGCGCCTTCGGCGGCCGCGCCGACATCATGGACCAGATTGCGCCGCTGGGGCCGGTCTACCAGGCGGGCACCCTGTCGGGCAACCCGGTATCCGTCGCCGCCGGACTTATCACACTTGAAATACTGTCACGCCCCGGGTTCTATGAGCACCTGCAGGCACAATCGGCCAAGCTTGTCGCCGGCCTGCAGGAAAAAGCCAGGGCCGCAGGTGTCGCGTTCTGCGCCGACTCGGTAGGCGGTATGTTCGGCCTGTATTTCCGCGAAACCATTCCCACCACTTTCGCACAGGTGTCCGACGTCAACCATGACGCCTTCAAGGTCTTTTTCCACGGCATGCTGGACAATGGCGTTCATCTGGCGCCATCGGCCTTTGAAGCCGGTTTTGTCTCGGCCATGCATAGCGACGACATTCTGGAAAAAACGCTGGATGCTGCCGCCCGCGCGTTTTCGCTGCTATAACCAAGCGCGGCGTCTGATCGCTTGTGTACCCTGCTCTCGCGGTCCGGCGCCTGCTCCCCGGCTGCCCATGCCGCCGGGCGTGGCACCGGGAAACACCATAGCGGGACGGCCTGAGAATTTTTTCCAGATATCCCGGTTTTCTCAATGTGAAATAAAAAAGACGCTACACTCAGGGTTATCCATAATATGTTAAAGGTGTTGAAGCTGTATGGCTGTAAACTTAAATATACCTGACGAATCAGCTATCTATCCGGTAGCAGGGGTTGAAATTGGCATTGCGCAAGCCGGAATCAAAAAGCCCGGCCGTGATGATCTTACGTTATTCAAATTCACGCCAGGCACCTCTGTGGCCGGCGTTTTTACCCGCAACCGCTTCAGGGCCGCCCCGGTGCAGATCTGCGAATCGCGCCTGGCCAAAGGCAATGCCATGCGCGCCCTGGTGATCAATACCGGCAATGCCAATGCCGGCACCGGCGCCGACGGCCTGGAGCGCGCCTTTGAAACCTGCCGCGTGCTCTCCAAGGAGTTGGGCCTGCTGGAGGAAGAAATCCTGCCATTTTCCACAGGGGTCATTCTTGAGCCCCTTCCGGTGGAAAAAATTACAGCAGCGTTGCCTCACTGCATCCGTTCCCTGGAAAAAAATGCGTGGCTCAAGGCAGCACACAGTATCATGACTACCGATACGCTGCCCAAGATCTGCTCCAGACAGCTGACGCTGGACGGGCGTAAAGTGAGCATTACCGGCATCAGCAAAGGCGCCGGCATGATCCGTCCGAATATGGCGACCATGCTGGGTTTTGTCGCGACAGATGCGGAAATCGCGCCAGCCCTGCTCAAAGAGCTGGTCAAGGATATCGCCAACCGTTCTTTTAACCGCATTACGGTAGACGGCGACACGTCAACGAACGACTCGTTTATCGTCATCGCCACCGGCCAGAGCGGCATCCAGGTACAGGACGCGCAAAGCCCGCATTACCAGACCATCAAAGCAGAGCTGATTGAAGTCGCCCGCGAATTGGCGCAAAAAATCGTGCGTGATGCCGAAGGGGCCACCAAATTCATCACCATCCAGGTGAAAGAAGCGGAAAGCAGCCAGACTGCGCTGAAAATCGCCTACGCGATCGCGCACTCCCCCCTGGTCAAAACCGCCTTTTATGCATCGGATCCGAACCTGGGCCGCATTCTGGCCGCCATCGGTTACGCCGGCGTTGATGACCTGAATGTGACTGCCCTGCGCTTGTGGCTTGACGATGTGCTTGTTGCCACCGGCGGCGGCCGCAATCCTGATTATCAGGAAGAAGATGGCCAGCGCGTCATGCAGCAGCCCGAGATTCTGGTGCGCGTCGCCCTGGGTCGCGGCAATGTATCGGAAACGGTATACAGTTGCGACTTCTCTCATGAGTACGTCAGCATCAACGCCGACTACCGATCCTGACACACCGTCCAGGCCCTGGCAATACAGCCAGGCCGGGCGCGACCTTTACTGGCTGGCGCACGCCCCTGATCTGCTGGCGCCAGCGGCGCCATTGCCGCTGGCACGCTGGCCGCTCGCCGCGCTGCGCGAGCTTGACCGCTGGCTGCAAGACCAGGGCAACGCGGGCGGCGCGTCCAGGGTGCTCACCAGCGACGTGGGCGCCGCATACCGCCGCCTTGGGCTCTATGCCGAAGCTCTGCTGCGCATCGCATTGCAGCATGTCGGCAGCATTGAACTGCTGGCGCACCATACCCCGATCCACACACTCGTTTCCGACGGTCAAAGCGCCGCCCGTCGAACCATAGGCGAACTCGACTATATCTGGCGCGATCGCAGCAACGGCCTGGTGTGGCA
>DATGQC010000331.1:0-4251 GCA_035304425.1 Advenella sp. | reverse complement strand
AGCGGCATCACCAGCAATGCGATTGCGCCAGGTACCTTTGCTACCGAGACGAATCTGGACATGGTCAACGCTGCCGCTGGCCAGACGCTGGCAGCGCGCAATCCGACAGGGCGCTGGGGCAAACCGGAAGAAATTGCCGGGCTGGCGGTATTTCTGGCCTCTGAGCTGTCCGCTTATATCAATGGACAGGTCATCGCGGTGGATGGCGGCCTGTCCGTTCTGTTTTAACGGTTAATTGATTTTCAGATCCAGCTTTTCAATCAATGGTTGCCAGCGCGCTTTTTCCTGGTTCATATAATCGCGGAATGCTTCGGGCGTGCTTGGAACCGGATCCATATAAATCGCCTTGAGCTGTTTGCCCACTTCGGGGTCCCGGAGCGCCGTCAACAGCGCGTCGGTAAGCGTATTGCGGATGGCGATGGGCACTTTTGACGAAATAACAAAACCAGACCAAGCTGCGCCTTCAATGCCGGGCGCACCGGCCTCTGACACAGTCGGAATATCCGGCAAGGAGCTGTTGCGTTGCGCGCTGGTCTGCGCCAATGCCACCAGTCGTCCTTCTTTGACCAGCGGCAGCACGGCAATGGGCGCCAGTGCAGTAAACTGGGTATCGCCTGCAATCAGCGAGTTGAGCGCGGCGGGCGAAGACGGGTAAGGCACAGCGGTCGCCTTGCCGTTCACGGCCTGCAGCATGAGCTCGATGGACAGGTGCGAGCCGGTACCGTTGCCCGAAGTCGCAAAATTCAATTTGTCCGGCTCAGCCTGGATCTTGCTGATCAATTCCTTCAATGTTTTAATACCCGATTGCTTTGTCACAACAATCACATTCGGTTGCGTGACTGCCATGGTCAGCGGCGCCAGATCCTTTTCAGGATCATAAGGCAGGTTATTGTAGATAAACTGGTTATTCACCAGCGGGCCGGTAATCGAAATACCGAAGGTATAGCCGTCTGGTTTTGCTTTGGCGACCTGGTTCGTACCGATATTGCCGCCGGCCCCGGCTTTATTCTCTATCACGATAGGCTGGCCCAGTTTTTTCTCGGCGCTGCGGGCGATAATGCGCGCGATCTGATCAGGAGTCGATCCCGGGCCGAAAGGCACGATCAGGTTCAATGAACGTTCGGGCCATTTGCTTTCATCGGTCTGCGCAGCAGGCGCGGCCAATACCAGCGAGCCGGCAGTCAGGCCGGCAAGGGCCATACCAATCATTGTTTTTCTTCTGTTCTTTTGCATTTTTCAAACACGTCCTTTGGAACAATTATCAATAAGCATGAGGACAGCGGAATCAGCGATCCCGACCGGTCATAATCTGTAGAAACACTTCATAGGGTTGCAGTTGTACCGGGCCGGTATCAGCAGACACGGGGGTTTGCTGAATCCGTACATATTCGGCGTAAGGCAACGTCGCCTTGAGTTTAGCGAAGCGCGCTTCGCACTCCGGGAACATATCTGTTTCGGCCGGGTCGTCCGTATAATTGCTTGCGTACTCGGCGGTCATGCAGGCGATAATGGCCCGTTCCTTGTCGAACTGCGCGTAGTCGCCAGCGGTTTCGTGGGGACGGCTCATGCTGGTCCACAGATAAGCCAGTGCAATCAACACGAACAGAGCGGCAATCAGATATTTTATTAGACGCATGCGATCGCGGATATCTTTCATAAGCCGATGTCCTCTTTTTTCAGACCGAAAAGTATGATCGCCAATTTCTCGTACGTTGTTTTGGACGCGGGCGGCAAATTGTCAAAGACATCGTGCAGTGAATATTTCATGCGGTACGCTCGCTGAAAGCTGTCATATACCTCGGATTGCTGGTCACGCAATTGTTGTGCAGATAGGTTTTGCATCAATGTGGCGTAGGCGGCATGGCATTCTTGCTGGATGGTCGCCAACGCCTGTTTGTCGACGTATTTGGCGCTAAGCAACAGGGAGGCACGCGTCACCATGCAATCGGACAGCAGCGCCAGTCGCAGACGTTCGTCGTCTTGCCGGTCCGAGCAGGCACTCAGGCCGACGAGCAGGGAAAGGATCACGGTAAGTCTGATCATGGGGCAGTCTTCGCAGGGTAGTTCCGGATAGCTTGGGCCAACGGGCCGTTTGGCGTTGAGGTATCAGCGCCTGTTAGCTTTTAGTATAGGCACATCCAGTCATCGCTGTACTATTTGAAAATGGCAGAAACAAAAACTATACACGGATTTGCGCTGCGATAGCGCTGAAATAAGTAAAATGCATTGTCATGCACTTGCAAACTCATCTTCTTTCATGCGCGCCGCACTGAGCCGGACCGGCAGCTTCACACTGGTGCTGCTTGGCTGTCTTGCCATCGCCTTGCACGCGATGCCCGCGCTTGCCCAATCCGATGAGGATCTGGATACGGTACCCGACGTCCCAACCGTCGATTCCGATGTTAAAACCATACGCGGGCTGGCCGACGATCTTGAACCGCCCAAAGGTTGCAGCAGCAAAGGTTGCGGACCGTCCCTGAAGCTGGACTTGAAGATCATGGGTTTTCTGTCTTCGCCGCTGGACAAAAGTTATGTTTCCTCCCGTTTTGGCTTACGCATGCACCCGATATACAATCAGTTGCGCTTCCATGCCGGCGTGGACCTGGTCGCGCCGGTCGGCAGCCAGGTCAAAACAACGCTGGGAGGCAAGGTGTCGTTTGCGGGCGCCAAGGGCGGTTACGGCAATACCGTGATTGTGGACCATGGTTCCGGCTATGAAACGCTCTACGCGCATTTGCAGAAATTTGCCCCGCGACTGGCTGCCGGCCGGATCGTCGATAAAGGGGAGGTGATCGGTCATCTGGGCGATACGGGTAAGGTGACCGGCGCACATTTGCATTATGAGATCCGTTATAACCATTATGCAGTCAATCCATTGACCGGGCAGGGCGCGGCGGGTATCGGCCGTATTCAGAAAACGTCCGTCATCAAGGGTGGGCAAAGCCAGCGCATGCCCTCCGGCCGGATCAGAACGATCATCCGGCACTGATCTTCAGCTGCGCATGCGACCGGCATGCCGCCATACTCTCTCGTGCTCATGATCAAGACCTTCACCGCAGCGGGCATCGCTAAATTGGCCCGCTGGAATCGTCAGCGGTTTCTCGCCAGTCTGGCAACCCGGATGGGTTTGTGGCTGCGACAACGGCAGGACCGCGTGCTACGGGATAAGCCGAAGGCTTTGGCCCACAGGCCTGCACGCCCGCGCCAAACAATCACGGCATGGCTATCGGCGGTTCCAGGGTTGGGCTGCAAGCGTTTTGTGCATGAAGTCGATGAAACTCTGAATGCGCAGTGCCAGCGGGGAGTTCCGATAATACACGGCATGGATCGGCTGGACGTGTCGTTCTGTCAACAGGGGCAATATCGGCACCAGGCGCGTATCGCGAATATCTGCATACGTCATAAACTCGGAAAGGCACACAATCCCTTGCCCGGCCAATGCCAACTGACGCAGCGTTTCACCGCTGGAAGCCGCTACGTTTGGCGTAATCATCACCTTGTCGGCGGTGCCGGCATGGCAAACGGGCCATAAATTCAAACTGTCGGGCTGAGTAAACCCCAGTAGGGTGTGTTCTGCCAGTTCAGCCACCGTCTGAGGCGTCCCGTAACGGGCCAAATAATCGGGACTGGCCAGAAGATTGAGCGCGCTGCCCCCCAGATGGCGGGCATGCAGTGTCGAGTTTTGCAAGGGGCCTATCCGAATGGCAAGGTCCGTGCTTTGTTCCAGCAAATCTATATTCAGATCGTGCGTGTTCAATTGCAGTTCGATATGCGGGTAGTTCTGTCGAAACGAGGCGATATAAGGCACGATCATGTGCAACATAAACGGCGAGGCGGCATTCACCCGTAACCGTCCGGCGGGAGATTGCCGCCGGGTTGCAAGCGTCTCTTGCATTGCCTGCATCCGCGCCACAATAATACGGGCGTGCTCCAGCAGGAAGCGACCTTCCTCGGTCAGATGCATGCGGCGCGTGGTACGGTTGAGCAGTGTGGTCTCCAGGCTCTGTTCAAGCCGGGACAGGGTTCGACTGACCGCGGACGGCGTCAGATTCAGTTGTTCGGCCGCCGCGCTGATAGACCCGCTGTCAATGACGGTGACAAACGTCAGCAGATCGTCGGAATTGGTCATCAGGACACCGGTCTTTTGCATCTGCTCAGTCGTCCCAGGCAGGAGCCAGGCCGTCGGGGCTGGCGCTCAGGGCCTGCCCGATGTCCGCCTCCTTATCATAAATTTGCGCGGTATCAATCGTC
>DATGQC010000330.1:0-4858 GCA_035304425.1 Advenella sp. | reverse complement strand
CTTGGCAGAAAATCCGCCACCTCTGTCCTCAAGTGTAATACGAATTGCCTGCCCTTCCGTGCTCTGATCCTTCTCGGGACGCGTAAGCGTGGTGCGGATGGTGATCCCGGGCTCATCGCCTTCGAGTTCCAGTTCGGCCATGGCATCACGCGAATTGGACAGCAGATTGTTAAGCACCTGGCGCAACTGGGTCGGATCGGCTTCGGCCAGCGGCAGGTCTGGCGCCAGATCCAGACGGATGTGACGATACAACGGCTCGTCATGATGCCCGTTGCCTTCCGGATCCCAGCCATACAGGACGGCCAGATCGGCGATCAGGGCGTTGATGTCCACACGCTGCATTTGCGCGGGCGGCGTTCGGGCGTACTCGCGGAAATCATCGACCATTTTTTTCAGCGACGATACCTGGTTGATAATAGTATTGGTCGAACGCGCCAGAATTCCGGCATTGCGTTCGTCCAGGTGCCCTTCCAGCTTCATGGCCAGCCGTTCGGCCGACAACTGAATCGGGGTCAGGGGATTCTTGATTTCATGCGCCAGTCGCCGCGCCACTTCGCCCCAGGCGCGGGCCCGGTTGGCCGAAATCACTTCTGAAATATCGTCGAACACCACGACATAACCTGTGGGGCGCCCGTCAATACGCAGTCGGGTGCCGCGCATCAACAAGGTGACATCATCGGTTTCGTCGCTTTCACTACTGGTCGACAGGGTGATTTGCTCCTGCCAGTAATGGCGCTCGGATCCCACGGCAGCATGATCGGCAAATGCCTTGCGAATCTGCCGGGTAAACTCAATCAGCGAATCGATCACTTCCAACGGCCGTCCCGGCACGGAACGCAGATCGACATCCAGAATCGACTGGGCGCCTTTATTGACCGTGGTCACATTGAAACGCTCGTCAAATACGATCACCCCTGACGACAAACCGGCCATCACGCTTTCCAGGTACGCATTGGAGCGTTCCAGCTGGATGCGATTGCTTTCAACCTGACGGCGCGCTTCGTCAAGCTGGCGCGTCATGGCGTTGAATGAACGGGTCAGCAGGCCGATTTCGTCCATGGCGGTAGGCTCGGGCAGCGGTCGATAGTCGCCAACCGCCACGGCCTGGGTTCCCGAAGCCAGCGTCAGCAGCGGCTTGACCAGGCGTCGCGCGATGGCCAGCGCCACGGCAATGGATGCAAACAGTGTGACCAGCAGCGCCAGCGTCAGGGTAATGCCATAGAGTTTCTGGATGCCCTGGCGCGACAAGGCCAGTTCCTGATAATCGCGGAATCCCTTTTGCACCTCATTCAAATTGCTGCCGATATTTTCCGGCACCAGCCGCGTCAGTTGCAGCAGATACGGTTCGGGCGAAGCGCCCAGCGGCGCGTCAAGCTTGAAAGAATTGGAAAACACCGGCACGATAACGCGGATACGCAACTGCGGGTTTTCAAAATCGGTGCCCTCGACCGCCTCGGTGCGAGCGTAGGAGCGCGACAGCCGCAACTGGTTCAATACCGACACCGGCGGCATTTGCGGCAGCAGGCTGCCGAAGGAGGAACTGGAGAATCCGACCACCCGACTGCCGGAAACCGTAAATACCAGGGCATCGCCTACCGTGGTGTTTTCACGTAAGCGGGTCAGCGCGACCGATAGTTCCTGATCGGGCACGGTCGACAGATCATCGGCCATCAGCCTTGCGCGCGACAGCAGATCGGCCACCTGACTGTCCAGCGACGCCTGCCCCAGCGTCAGGCCCGATTGCAGGGCGCTGTCAACCCTGACGTTGAACCATGACTCGACCGACCGTGACATGAACTGCACGGACAGCAGATAGATCACCACACCAGGAATAATCGCCATGACCGCAAACGCCAGCGCAAAGCGCGAAGTCAGGCGCGCGCCGAACTGCCGGGACCGCAATTGCCGGATCAGGCGGAAGGTGAGCATCGAAACCCACAGGAACAACGCAAGCGCCAACACCCCGTTGAGCAGAAGCAGCAAATCGTACTGTTGCGCCAGCCTTGAGGAATTGCCCGTCGAGCGCACCAGCAACCCCATCAAAACAAGGGCCGCGAGCACCGCGGCAATAAATACCAGTCGCACGACCCACTTGATCAGGGCTTGGGCGCGGTTGCCGAAAATTGAAATGCGAAATTTTTCCATGGTGTCGATAAGGCCCAGGCGCGTCCGCCCAGGGCGTCCATCCGAAAGGGGCGCGGTAAAAGAGAGGTGTCCAGTTTCATGCGAAACTGCGCTTCATAATGCTGGTCCGGATCTAGTTCCGTAAACGGCCCTACCGGCCAGTTATAGATTCGTGTAATGGTGTGCAGCGCGTCGTCCAGAGACATTTCCGGCACAGAGTAATCGCCCGAAGTGACGCGCCACTGGCGCACCAGCGCATTGTAGGCCACACGCCAGGTTTGCGACTGATCATATACCTGCCGGTCGAACCACCACCAGCGCGGCTGCACCAGGCGGAATTCAACCGTAAAATAAAGCGGCACGCCGTGCTGAGCGGCAACCTGCAGCTCATGCGACAGTGGCAAATCCACGTCGGCATTCAAAACATAGCCATCTGCCTGCTGCTGAATTTCAACATTGTTGATGGTCGCCACGGCCGGCGCGCCTGCGCCTGCAGCGACGGCATCTGCGGCGGCGGTCTGCGCGCGCAAAGCGCCGCCGCCCGCAGCCAGGCCCAGAAGCACGAGCAGCGCAAGCCTGAGAATAAATGCGATTGATATGGGAACGGGCTGGGTTTTCATCCGGATTCGGTCATTGGGGTTGGCAGCACCGGCACTTGCGGTGCCCCTATCATACCCCAACCCAACCGACGCCGGCAGCTTAACCGCCCCCACCTGATGCGGCGCCCTGTTTGCGCAGTAATGAATAGAAAAACCCATCATGCTCCTGACCCTGCCCGGGCAAAAGCTGGCCGGGCGACGGTAACGCGACGGCGCCGTCCAGCGTCTGCCGCATCCATTGGTCCTGCTCAACCCCCTCCTGCGGAAAGACCGAGCACGTGACATATAGCAGCGTCCCGCCGGGCTTGAGCGTCTGCCACAGGGCCGACACAATGCGTCGTTGCAATGCGACGGTATCGGCAATATCCTGTTCCTGGCGCAACCACCGGATATCGGGATGCCGACGCACAATGCCGGATGCGGTGCACGGCACATCGGCAAGAATGGCATCAAAAGGCTGACCATCCCACCACGATGCCAAATCAATTGCATTGCCGGCACGCAGCTTCACGCTCTCATCATGCAAATCGAGGCGCTGCAGATTCGAGGCGACCCGCTCCAGACGGTGTCGATCGATATCCAGCGCAGTCAGCTGCAAGCGGGCCTGCATCAACAGGCCTGCCGTTTTGCCGCCCGGCGCGGCGCAGGCGTCCAGCACCCGCATACCATCGACCACCGGCAATAGCTGGGCGGCCAGTTGGGCGCCCGCATCCTGCACCAGCCACCAGCCCTCTTCAAAGCCGGGAATGCTGGTTACCGGCAGGGGCTGATCCAGAACCACGCCATCCTTCCCGATGGCCGAGGCGCCGATGTGCTGCTCCTGCAGTGCGGTCAGCAGGGCTTGCCGACTGATTTTGCGTGTGTTGACGCGAAGAGTGAGCGGCCCCGGCTGAAAACTGCTGGCCAGGATGTTTTCCCATTGCGCCGGATATGCCTGGCGAATTCGGCCGATCCACCACTTGGGAAACCCCCAGCGCACATTGCTGCGCAGGTATGCCTGCTCCAGCAGCGCTTCGCGCTCGCGCTCAAAGCGTCGCAGGCAGGCGTTGATAAGCCCCTTGAAGCCGGCCGTTTTTCGATCCTGCCCGGCGGCGGTCACAGCCTGGCTGACCAGGGTATAGGCCTCATAGACCGGCACCCGCGGGTTATCGCGCACTTCACTTTTGTCCACAGACAGCAAGGTTAAGGCCGTGATCAGAAGGCTGTCGACAAGCGCATTGGGCGGGCTGCGATCCAGGAGCAGATCTGCCAGCGCATGCCCGCGCGCCAGTTGACGCATGACATAAAATGACAGCGACTGCACAGCCGCACGCCGGTTTGCCGGCTCGGCATTAAGTACATCGGTCAGGGAACGGCCTTCGCCAACGGCTTGCACCGCATATGCCGTTGCCAGCAATAGTTCGCTTAAGGGAGGCGTGGCCGACCCTGCCTGGGACGACACGGCGGGCGGAACGGGACGGGTCATTGACTGAAATCCCCGAGGATAAAAATTTGACTGTGCATATACACCGTTAATGAACGAAAATGGTAAAATTGCCTGATTATTCATTGCGATAGCAAATAACCGGCGGCGGGCAACAGCGGTTGGCTGCGGGCAAACCTAAAACAAGCCTTGGCGGTTCCCGCTGTTCTGTCAGAAACACGGTCTTTGCCAGCATGGTCGGCTGGCAGCCGGCTTGCCCGGCGCGACAGCTCCCTGCTCTGGCACCACACGTGTATTAAGAATACAGGAGTGCAGGCAAAACCGGTAGCGCCAGTGGCCTTATTGCCGGGCCCGGGACCAATGACAATATTTTACTGCCCGTGCCCCGATCAGGCGCGTTGCTTCCCATTGTTTCGTATTTATTCTCTATATTTAAAGGTTTTCTATGTCCGCTCCCCGCGTTGGCTTTGTCAGTCTGGGCTGCCCAAAGGCACTCGTTGACTCTGAACGCATCCTGACCCAGTTGCGCACTGAAGGTTATGATATTTCTCCCTCCTATGAAGGCGCCGACGTGGTAGTGGTCAACACCTGTGGCTTCATCGACAGCGCCAAGGCCGAATCGCTTGACGCCATCGGCGAGGCCATCTCCGCCAACGGCAAGGTGATCGTGACCGGCTGCATGGGCGTGGAGGAACAAGTCATTCGCCAGGTC
>DATGQC010000329.1:0-5819 GCA_035304425.1 Advenella sp. | reverse complement strand
AGAAAAAACTGCGTGACTTTGGCGTGCAGGTGACCGTGGTTGCCGCGCAGGCCGGGCCGGTTATTACCCGTTATGAAATCGAGCCGGCCACCGGCGTCAAGGGAAGCCAGATCGTCAACCTGTCCAAGGATCTGGCGCGTGCGCTCAGTCTGGTCAGCATTCGCGTGGTTGAAACCATTGTCGGCAAAAACCTGATGGGCCTGGAATTGCCCAATCCGCGGCGTCAAATGGTGCGGCTCTCGGAAATTGTCGGCTCCAAGACCTATCATGACAACGCTTCGTCCCTGACGATGGCGCTGGGCAAGGATATTGCCGGCAATCCCGTGGTTGCCGATCTGGCCAAAATGCCGCACTTGCTGGTGGCCGGTACGACCGGATCGGGCAAGTCCGTCGGTATCAATGCCATGATTATTTCCCTGCTTTATAAAGCAGACGCTTCCCAGGTCCGTTTGATTCTGATTGATCCGAAAATGCTGGAAATGAGCATTTACGAAGGCATCCCGCATTTGCTGGCGCCAGTGGTTACCGATATGCGCCAGGCAGCCAATGCGCTGAACTGGTGTGTGGGAGAGATGGAAAAACGCTACAAGCTCATGAGTAAAATGGGTGTGCGTAATATCAGTGGCTTTAACAGCAAAATTCGTGATGCCGCCAAGAAAGGCGAATCCATTCCCAATCCGTTTTCATTGACGCCGGAAGAGCCGGAACCATTGAAAACGCTACCGATGATCGTCGTGGTGATTGACGAGCTGGCCGACCTGATGATGGTGGTGGGCAAGAAAATTGAAGAGCTCATCGCCCGTCTGGCGCAAAAGGCGCGCGCTGCCGGCATTCATCTGATTCTGGCGACCCAGCGACCCAGCGTGGGTGTGATTACCGGTCTGATCAAGGCCAATATCCCAACGCGAATCGCGTTCCAGGTCTCGTCCAAAATTGACTCGCGCACCATTCTGGACCAGATGGGCGCCGAGGCGTTGCTGGGCCAGGGCGATATGCTGTATCAGCCGCCCGGCACCGGCTTGCCGAATCGGGTGCACGGGGCCTTCGTCGATGACGATGAAGTGCATCGCGTGGTCGATTATCTTAAAGAGCAGGGCGAGCCCGATTATATTGATGGCTTGCTGGAAGGCGGCGTTGGCGGCGAAACCGGTGATGGTGTAGGCAGTGTGACCGGCTTTACCGATAATGAATCGGATCCCCTGTACGATCAGGCCGTGGCTGTGGTGTTGAAAAACCGTCGCGCGTCCATCTCGTCGGTTCAGCGCCATCTTCGCATCGGTTATAACCGCGCCGCGCGCTTGCTGGAGCAGATGGAGCAGTCTGGCATTGTGTCCACCATGCAGTCCAACGGCAACCGCGAAATCCTGGTTCCCGCCGGGCAGGAAGATGCCGACGCTTAAATGAATAAGCGTGCGAGGCATGAAAAACCTGCCTGTAATACGCAGTAACCGAGAAGTCTGCTTACGGCATCCCTTCAAGGATGCCGTAAGCATTTGCAGCCATTGTCAAATTACGGCGATGCAATCGTATTTACGATTTTGTTACATCTTTTCCGGCCCTGTTAATGGTAAAACAGGTCATGTTTCCGGTAGTGCTTCCAGGGCGTCGCCCGACTGCCGGAAGGAACAATAACAGGAGTTCATTCATGAAAAAAACCTTACTTGCAGTATGCCTGGCGATGGTTGCGACGGCCCCTGTCCCGACACTGGCCCAGGAGATCAAGGTGAACCCCGATATGATGAATCCGGATGCGGGCCTGTCAACGACGCTCGAGGGCGTCACTTTCGAGAAGATTCCCGAGGTCAGGAACACGCAGCAGACGGATGCCCGCCAGCAGTTGAAGGATTTTGTGGCTCAGGTCAAATCGGCCAGCGGCGAGTTCGCCCAGAAAACTTCCGGCGGCAAGGGCAAGAGCAGGGCGCCTCAAACCGGCACCTTTTCTTTCGAGCGCCCCGGAAAATTCAACTGGAGCGTAGTCAAGCCCTATGCGCAAAGCGTGATCTCCGACGGCAAAACCGTCTATCAATATGATCCCGATCTGAAGCAGGTCACGGAACGCCCGGTGAGCAAAGCGGTCGGCGCCTCACCTGCGGCCATTCTGTTCGGTTCCGGTACGCTGGACGATTCATTCAAATTGTCCGCACTGCCTGATAACCAGGGCATGGTCTGGATGCGCGCAACGCCTAAAGTGTCTGACGCCGGCCTGACCCATGTGGACATTGGGTTCGCCAATAACCTGCCGGCCGAGTTGATCATTCTGGATTCTTTCGGACAGACCACGTCGATCAAATTGCGTAATTTCAAAAGCAACGCGAAGATTCCCGCCAGTGCCTACCAGTTCAAGGCCCCTGCTGGCGTAGATACCGTTAAAATGTAGGCTGTCAAAGCAAGGGCCTGTGCCCTTATCGCAGTCCAGTTCAAAGGGCCGTTGCGACGGCCCTTTTTACGCTATGCTGTGATTTACCGCGTTGCGCGTTGTACTGGAAGCCCAATATATCTATGAGTGATTTTTCCGATAACGATCTGTTCAATGGCGCCGCCGCGGGTGCGAATGCGCCGCTGGCCGAAAGACTGCGTCCGCGCAATATCGACGAGGTCATCGGACAGTCGCATTTGCTGGGACCGGACAAGCCCTTGCGTGTGGCGTTCGAGGCGCGTCGCCCCCATTCCATGATTTTCTGGGGCCCGCCAGGCGTAGGCAAAACCACGCTGGCGCGCCTGATGGCGGATGGCTTCGATGCGCAATTCATTGCCATTTCTGCGGTGCTCGGCGGCGTCAAGGACATCCGCGATGCGGTCGTTAAGGCGCAGGTGGCCCAGGCACAGGGACGCAAAACCATTCTGTTTGTAGACGAGGTGCATCGCTTTAACAAGGCACAGCAGGATGCGTTTCTGCCCTATGTTGAAAGCGGGCTGTTTACCTTCATCGGCGCTACCACCGAAAACCCGTCATTTGAAGTCAATTCGGCGCTGTTGTCGCGGGCTCAGGTGTATGTGCTGACGTCCCTGTCTGAAGAGGAGCTGGGCGAGCTTTTGAAGCGGGCCAAAGAGAGCGGCGCCATTGATCTTGACTTTGATGAGAAGGCCATTGCCATCCTGACCGGCTATGCTGATGGCGATGCGCGGCGTTTTTTGAATCTGCTGGAGCAAACCAGTACAGCCGCCGCGGCTGCGCAAGTGACGCAGATCACGCCGGAGTTCATGCAGAACGCATTGACCCTCAATTTACGGCGCTTCGATAAAGGGGGTGACAACTTTTACGATCAGATCTCGGCTTTGCACAAATCGGTGCGCGGCTCCCATCCCGATGCTGCCCTTTACTGGTTCACGCGAATGCTGGACGGGGGCGCCGATCCGGTCTATCTGGCGCGCCGGATCGTGCGTATGGCGTGGGAAGATATCGGCCTGGCCGATCCGCGGGCCATGCAAATGGCCAATGAGGCGGCGGCGACGTATGAGCGGCTGGGATCTCCGGAAGGCGAGCTGGCGCTGGCGCAGGCGGTGATTTATCTGTCTGTCGCAGCTAAAAGCAATGCAGGCTACAACGCCTTCAATCAGGCGCGTGCGTTCATCAAGCAAGACAAATCACGGGAAGTGCCGGTACATCTGAGAAACGCACCGACCAAGCTCATGAAGGAATTGGGCTACGGACATGAATATCGTTACGCTCACGATGAACCGGATGCCTATGCGGCGGGGGAGACGTATCTGCCTGAAGGCATGCGCGAACCACGGTGGTATCGCCCCGTGCAACAGGGTCTGGAAGCCAAAATCACCGAGAAACTCAATTATCTGCGCTCGCTTGATCAAGAAGCACGAAAGAATAAAAAGGGCTGAACTCGCTGTGTGGTCCGGTCAACGAGGTGAAAAGCACCCTGTTTGGCGGTTCAGCGCAAATACAGTTACAGAATGTCGCGCAATTGAACGTGCAAAAGCGCCCGCTTGTCCGATCTAAGGAGTAAGTTAGGCATAACGGCAACAGTTGTCGGACGGCCCCTGACGGCCCGGAAGCCCGGATAGGGGTGGCCTTGCGGTGAGCACGATGGGGCGCCACACTTCATCAACAACAAGGAGCGACATATGAACAAGATGACAATCTCAGCAATGGCTGGCGCGGCCGCGTTGGCGCTGACTGTGCATACGGCCCTGGCGGCGGATATGCGGATGAACACTGACAGCAAAATCGACCAGAAACCCATGCAACAGGGCAGCACGACGAATGCGCCCATGCCGGGCTGGGAAAAACTCAGCAAAAGCAAACACTGGAAATCAACGGAATCGGGCACGGGCATGCAGCATCGTGCCAAGATGAAAACCGACAGTAATACAGTGCCTGAGCATAAGGCGGGCAGTGGGATGAGCATGTCGCACGAAAGCGGGGGCATGTCCGGCAAAGATCATGAAGGGAAAATGAAATCGGGCGCCGCAAAACCGGCGACACAACATGATGCCATGCCGACGCCGGGAGCGCCCGATATGAAATCCGACAGCAACGTCGTGCCCGCCAATCAGGGCGCGATGCCCAAACCTGGTATGTAGGCCGTTGTTTGCCAGGGGCGGCACGCCGGTCGCTCACAGGAACAACGTCTAGTTCTCGTTAACAGGCCTTCGCTGGCTTGCGGGTTGGCTTGCATCCCCATCCACCAGAAAACGTCCCGCAGCCTGTGCTGCGGCTGCTTTTTACGCAACGTCAATTGTCAAAATTAGTTAAGTTTTGATCCCTCCGACGATCTTGAGCGGGCTTGTCATTGCGCTGTCATTTATCCGCCGCTAAAATCAGTCACATATTGTAACGTTTAGGCTCTTTTTGCTTGAAGGCGTCGCTCTGGCGCAGCCTGTTGTACCGGTATGACTGATGGTCGTGTTTCGTCACCTCTGAATGCTCGCCTGATTACGGTTTCCGTGAATGGACATCCGGAGTTTCTATTCGATGCCATGCAGGGCCAGGATGGTTTGTCCACGTTGTCGGAATACACAGTTCGTCTGCTGCACCGCTCAGCAGATCTGTATGGCGACACCCTGCTGGGCAAGGCGCTCACCCTGCGCATCCAAACGCCTGATGCCCAGCGCTACTTGAATGGCCTGATCGCTGATCTGCGCTATGATGGCCCCGCGAGCGAAGTGGATCGCTATCACGCTTACACGGCCGTGGTCATGCCGTGGTTCTGGCTGGCCGATGGAAATAAAGACTATCGCATCTATCAGAACCAATCGGTGCCGGAAATCATCAAGGCGGTGTTAACGTCCTACGGCGACGCCTTTGAATTTGCTTTAGTGCAAACCTATGCGCCGCGCATCTACTGTGTGCAGTATGGTGAAAGCGATTTCGCATTTGTCTCGCGCCTTCTCGAGGAAGAAGGGATTCATTATTACTTTCGCCATGAAGAAAAGCGGCACGTGCTGGTGATGAGCGATGACGTATTGACCCATACGACGGTGCCGGGTTACGAGCAACTGCGGTATTTTCCGGAAGATAAACTGGCCCTGCCACAGCAGGACTATGCGACCGGAATCAGGAGCCGGGAGCGTCACCGGCCCGGGCGATACGCCACTAGCGACTACGACTTCAAAAAGTCCCGCGCCGATCTGCACATGAACAGTCGGATCGAGCTGCCTCATGAGCACAGCCGTAACGAAGTCTACGAATGGCAGGGCAACTATGACGATCAAGAGCTGGGCGAGCGGTATGCGCGCCAGCGTATGCAAGAGTTGCATCACGAACGCAATATCAGAACGTTGCGCAGCACGGCACGTGGAGTGACCACCGGAGCACTCTTTACATTGACGCATTGCCCGCGCACCCAGGATAACCGTCAGTA
>DATGQC010000328.1:0-3685 GCA_035304425.1 Advenella sp. | reverse complement strand
ATCGCCATCAACTGCTTGGCGGTGCCTACCAGCCGCTCGCGCGATGCCTGATCGCGCGGCGGGAAAAACTCCAGGCTGAATGCCTCGTCGGAAAAAGAACTCATAACGTTAATTCAGAATACTCAGCAAAATTGCAGAAATGATGGAATACAGTACGGCGCCAATCACGGCCCACCAGAAACCGTCCACCTTGAAGCCATTGAATACCGAGCCGGCCAGCCAGAACATCAGCACGTTAAGCACCAGCAGGAAAAGCCCCAGCGTAACGATGGTAATGGGCAGGGTCAGAATCGCAAGAATGGGATAAATCACCGTATTGACCAGGCCCAGAATGACAGCCGCGATAAGCGCAGATACAAAGCTGGATACAGTAATGCCGGGCAGAATATAGGCAACAATCATAAGGGCCAGCGCCTGCAGGACCCAGGTTAACAGCAATGTCATATTACTTCTCCTTTACATTCCCTAATAGAACACCAACACCAAAACAACGTGCGCCCTACGCTCACGCTGTCATTGCGTCCCGTCCAGCTGCAATGGCAGTTGAACGGCAGCACAACGATCGAAAGCTGCCGCAGCGCGGCATGTTCCGGCTGCCAATCCGCGAGCGGACTGCTACCGGCAAATCATCACACCTACAACAATTACATTTGTGATGATAACGCGGACCGGCAGCAGCCGCAGCGATGGATCAGTAGCGATAATGATCCGGCTTGAATGGCCCCTGCGCAGGCACGCTAATGTAATCTGCCTGTTTCTGCGACAACGTCGTCAGATTCACGCCCAGTTTCTTCAGATGCAGGCGCGCCACCTTCTCATCAAGATGCTTGGGCAGCACGTACACCTGGCCTTTTTTGTACTGTTCGGTACGGGTAAACAATTCGATCTGCGCAATCGTCTGGTTGGTAAACGAGGCGGACATCACAAATGATGGATGGCCGGTAGCGCAACCCAGATTGACCAGGCGCCCCTTGGCCAGCAGGATAATACGTTTGCCATCGGGGAAAATGATATGGTCAACCTGCGGCTTGATCTCTTCCCACTGCAAGTCTTCGACGGCGGCCACATCAATCTCGTTGTCAAAGTGACCAATGTTGCAGACGATGGCTTCGTTTTTCATGCGTTCCATATGATCACGCGTAATCACATGGTAGTTGCCGGTAGCCGTGACGAAGATATCCGCCTTGTCCGCGGCCTCTTCCATGGTGACGACTTTGTAGCCTTCCATGGACGCCTGCAGGGCGCAGATCGGATCAATTTCCGTGACCCATACCTGGGCGCGCAGCGCCGACAGCGCCTGGGCGCAACCCTTGCCCACATCGCCAAAACCGGCAACCACCGCAATCTTGCCGGCGATCATCACATCGGTGGCGCGCTTGATGCCGTCGACCAGTGATTCACGGCAACCATACAGATTATCGAATTTGGACTTGGTTACAGAGTCGTTGACATTGATGGCGGGAATATGCAACTCGCCCTTTTGCGCCATCTGATACAGGCGATGCACGCCGGTCGTGGTCTCTTCGGTCACGCCGATGATCTTGGCCAGCCTTGTGGAGTACCAGGTGGCATCTTTGGCCAGACGCTCGCGAATAGCGGCAAACAGCACGGTTTCCTCTTCGCTGCCCGGGTTATCCAGCACGGAAATGTCTTTTTCCGCCTTGGCGCCCAAATGCAACAGGGTGGTGGCGTCGCCGCCATCATCCAGGATCATATTGGCCTGTTCACCCGGCCAGTCGAAAATGCGGTGCGTATATTCCCAGTAATCGGCCAGCGTTTCGCCCTTGATGGCAAAGACCGGTACGCCACTGGCAGCAATGGCGGCAGCAGCATGGTCCTGGGTGGAGAAAATATTGCAGGAAGCCCAGCGCACTTCGGCGCCCAACGCAGTAAGCGTTTCGATCAGCACACCGGTCTGGATGGTCATGTGCAGGCTGCCGGCAATGCGGGCGCCTTTGAGCGGTTGGGATTGGGCGAACTCTTCACGCGTGGCCATCAGGCCCGGCATTTCGGTTTCGGCAATGGACAGTTCACGCCGGCCCCAGTCGGCCAGCGAAATATCGGCAATTTTATAATCAGCAGTCATGGTTTTCATCCTGAAACATACTGCGATGCCGACTGTGAGTTCCGTCTCACCATAGACCAGCAACGCAGTATATGATGAGCGCGGTTCGTTACCTGATCGTATTCTGAGCCTGGCATGACCGGTGCGGTCATGTCGCAACGCCCCTCAGAACACGACGATTATACCTTAAGCGATGGCTTTTTTCAGAACCGCCGCCTTGTCCAGCGCTTCCCAGCTGAACTCGGGCTCTGAGCGGCCAAAGTGACCATAGGCGGCCGATTTAGTATAAATCGGCCGCAGCAGATCCAGCATCTGCACAATACCGCGCGGACGCAGGTCAAAATGCTCGCGCACCAGCTTGGCAATGTCGTCGTCTGGAATGACGCCGGTGCCTTCCGTATACACGGTAATGTTGATGGGCTCGGCCACACCGATAGCATAGCTGACCTGGATCTGGCACTGGCGCGCCAGGCCCGCAGCAACAATATTCTTGGCGACATAACGCGCCGCATACGCAGCAGAACGGTCAACCTTGGATGGATCCTTGCCGGAAAACGCGCCGCCGCCGTGGGGGCAGGCGCCGCCATAGGTGTCGACAATAATCTTGCGCCCGGTCAGACCGCAATCGCCCTGAGGGCCGCCAATGATGAACTTGCCTGTCGGGTTGATCAGAAATTTGGTCTTGGGGGTAATCAGACCTTCAGCAAAAGTCGGCTTGATAATGTCTTCGATGACCGCTTCGCGGATGGATTCCTGGGAAATGTCCGGCGCGTGCTGGGTGGAAAGCACAACGGTATGAACCTCTACCGGCTTGCCATCAACATAGCGGAACGTGACCTGGGACTTGGCATCGGGACGCAGCCAGGGCAGGCGGCCGTCCTTGCGCAGTTCGCTTTGACGCTGCACCAGACGGTGAGCATACCAGATGGGCGCAGGCATGAGATCCGGGGTTTCGTCACACGCGAAACCAAACATCAGGCCCTGGTCCCCGGCACCCTGGTTCAGAATATCTTCTTCGCTGCGATCCACACCCTGGGCAATGTCAGGAGACTGCTTATCATAGGCGACCAGGACGGCGCAGCCCTTGTAGTCAATACCATACTCTGTATTGTCATAGCCGATGCGCTTGATCGTATCGCGGGCGATCTGAATATAGTCGATATTGGCCTTGGTGCTGATTTCTCCGGCCAGCACAACCAGGCCGGTATTGCACAGCGTTTCGGCGGCCACACGGGAGTTAGGATCCTGCTCAAGCAGCGCGTCTAGAATAGCATCGGAAATCTGGTCAGCAACCTTATCGGGGTGACCTTCGGAAACGGATTCGGAAGTAAAAAGAAAATCGTTGTGGGCCATGTTGCGTCCAATTAATAGTGTCAAAACAAAACCGACATTCTCAAAAAGAACGCGCAGCACCGAAAGGGATTCATACTGGCGCGACGCTTTAGCGGAATGTATCTGAAACGACCGCATGCCAATCCTGGCATGTGCACCGTATTCAGCTGTCGCCCCGCAAGTTGTCGGTTAACTCAGCGACCAGAATTCATTTTATGACAATTTGCCAACGAAGGCCTGAAAAACCCTGATGGCGGCAGATAAAAGGCTACCGGCCTTCCTGACAAG
>DATGQC010000327.1:0-9642 GCA_035304425.1 Advenella sp. | reverse complement strand
CATTAATATGTCCCTAATTAAAATTGAACCAAAATAGTGCGTGTTATATTAGGGTGCGTCCCTAATTATTTTTCTTGCCACACTAGAGTAATCGCAGTATTCTTTCTTGTCCCTTATTGCGCTGCACGATAGCGTTTAAGCATTCCAGGCAGTAACCCGGTTCAATCGCAGCGCATTTTTTACGCAGCACTCTGCGGAGTTTTCCTATGTCAGATCATTCAACTTCTTTCGCCGGTCAGGTGTCGGTTATCGACGCCTCCGCCATTGGCCATCGGCCCCATCGCACGCCCAAAGCTCAGGGTATGTACGATCCAGCCAACGAACACGACGCCTGTGGCGTCGGCTTTGTGGCCAATATCAAGGGCCGTAAGAGCCATGCGATTATTCAGCAGGGTCTGAAGATTCTTGAAAACCTGGATCACCGGGGCGCCGTGGGCGCCGATAAGCTTATGGGCGACGGCGCCGGGATTCTGATTCAGATTCCCGATACGCTTTATCGCGAGGAAATGGCCAAACAGGGCGTGACCCTGCCCGCCGAGGGCGAATACGGCGTCGCCATGGTGTTCCTGCCCAAGGAAACGGCTTCCCGTCTGGCCTGTGAGAAAGAGCTGGAACGCGCCGTGCGCGATGAAGGCCAGGTGTTGCTTGGCTGGCGCGATGTTCCTATTGATCACGACATGGAGATGTCGCCCACCGTACGCGATTGCGAGCCGCTTATTCGCCAGCTCTTTATTGGTCGCGGGCCGGATGTGATGGTGCCCGATGCGCTGGAGCGCAAGCTGTACGTTATTCGCAAGACCGCCAGCCACGCGATTCAGAACATGCGTCTGGCCCACGGGCAGGAGTATTTCGTGCCGTCTGCGTCGGTGCGCACCGTTGTCTACAAGGGGCTGTTACTGGCTAACCAGGTCGGCATCTACTATCGCGATCTGGCCGATACCCGTGCCGTGTCCGCGCTGGCGCTGGTGCATCAGCGGTTTTCCACCAACACGTTCCCGGCCTGGCCGCTGGCCCACCCCTATCGCATGATTGCCCATAACGGCGAAATCAATACCGTCAAGGGCAACTTCAACTGGTTGCGTGCCCGTGAGGGCATGATGGAATCGGCCGTGCTGGGCGATGACTTGAAAAAGCTCTATCCGATTGTGTACGAGGGGCAGTCGGATACGGCTACGTTTGACAACTGCCTGGAGCTGCTGGTTACCTCCGGCTATTCGCTGTCCCATGCCATGATGATGATGATCCCTGAAGCCTGGGAACAACACGCCACCATGGACGAGAACCGCCGTGCATTCTATGAGTACAACGCTGCCAAGATGGAGCCGTGGGACGGTCCGGCGGCCGTGGCGTTTACCGATGGCCGCCAGATCGGCGCCACGCTGGACCGTAATGGCCTGCGTCCTGCCCGCTATCTGATCACCGACGACGATATGGTCATTCTGGCCTCCGAAGCCGGCACGCTGACCGTTCCGGAAAACCGCATTGTCAAAAAATGGCGCCTGCAACCTGGCCGCATGCTGCTGATCGATCTGGAACAGGGTCGCATTATTGATGATGATGAAATCAAATCGCAATTGTCCAATAACCGGCCTTATGGGCAGTGGATCAAGCGCTTGCGCGTCAAGCTTGACGACATTCTTGTGCATGAGAAAAACCATCCGCAGGCGGTCAGTGCGCCGGCGGCACTGCTCGATCGCCAGCAGGCCTTCGGCTGGAACCAGGAAGATCTCAAATTCATCATCCAGCCTATGGCCAAAAACGGCGAAGAGGCTATCGGTTCCATGGGTAACGATACGCCGCTGGCCGTGCTGTCGTCCCGGCCCAAGTCGTTCTACAACTATTTCCGCCAACTGTTTGCGCAGGTGACCAATCCGCCTATCGACCCGATCCGCGAGCAATTGGTGATGTCGCTGGTGTCCTTCATCGGTCCCAAACCTAATCTGCTGGACATCAATAACGTCAATCCGCCGCAGCGGATCGAAGTGTCCCAGCCGATCCTGGATTTTGCCGGTATGTCGGTGTTGCGCGATATTGAAAAATATACCGATAACAAGTTCCGCAGTGCCGAACTGGATATTACCTATCCGGCAAGCTGGGGCAGCGAAGGCATCGAGGCCTGTGTGGCCGCACTCTGTTCCAGCGCCGCCGATGCGGTCCGCAGCGGGCTGAACATCCTGATCCTGTCCGATCGCAATATGGACGGCGAGCGGGTGGCGATTCCGGCTTTGCTGGCGACCTCGGCGGTGCATCAGCATTTGATTCGCGAGGGCCTGCGTACCGCCACCGGCCTGGTTGTGGAAACCGGCTCGGCGCGTGAAGTGCATCACTTTGCGCTGCTTGGCGGGTTTGGCGCCGAGGCGATCTATCCGAATCTGGTCATGGAAACCCTGGCCGGCTTTCCGGAGCCGGAAAAGGCCGTCAAGAATTATGTGAAGGCTGTCGGCAAAGGCTTGAACAAGGTCATGTCCAAAATGGGCATCTCCACTTATATGTCATATACGGGCGCGCAGATTTTCGAGGCCGTCGGCCTGCAATCGGCGCTGGTTAAAAAGTATTTCTCGGGCACTCCCAGCAAAATCGAAGGGATCGATATCTTCCAGGTCGCGGAAGAAGCGCTGCGCCTGCATCAGGCCGCATACAGCGAAGATCCTGTGCTGAAAAATGCGCTGGACGCCGGCGGCGAGTATGAATATCGCGTTCGTGGTGAAGACCATATGTGGACGCCCGACTCCATCGCCAAGCTGCAGCATTCCACCCGTGCCAACAACTATCGCACCTACAAGGAATACGCCCAGCTGATCAATGATCAGTCGCGCCGCCATATGACGTTCCGCGGGCTGTTTGAATTTCGCGTCGACCCGGCCAGGGCGATCGCACTGGAAGAGGTTGAGCCGGCCAAGGAAATCGTCAAACGCTTTGCCACCGGCGCCATGTCGCTGGGATCAATCTCTACCGAAGCGCACTCGGTGCTGGCCGTGGCGATGAACCGCATTGGCGGCAAGTCCAATACCGGCGAGGGCGGTGAAGACGAATTGCGCTATCGCAACGAGCTGCGCAACGGCGCCAGCGGGATCAAAAAAGGCGATACGCTGGCCGCGGTGCTGGGTGCCGATCGCATTGAGGCCGATATTCCGCTGCAGGAAGGCGATTCATTGCGTTCAAAAATCAAGCAGGTGGCATCGGGCCGTTTCGGGGTGAGCGCAGAGTATCTGTCCAGCGCCGATCAGATCCAGATCAAAATGGCGCAGGGCGCCAAGCCCGGCGAGGGCGGTCAGCTGCCCGGTCACAAAGTGTCCGAGTACATTGCCAAACTGCGTTACTCTGTGCCGGGCGTCGGCCTGATCTCTCCGCCGCCGCATCACGATATCTACTCCATCGAAGACCTGGCGCAATTGATTCACGATCTGAAGAACGTCAACCCAACGGCGTCCATCTCTACCAAGCTGGTATCCGAAGTGGGTGTGGGAACCGTTGCTGCCGGCGTGGCCAAAGCCAAGTCCGATCACATCGTGATTGCCGGGCATGACGGCGGTACAGGGGCTTCGCCCATTTCTTCCATCAAGCACGCCGGTACGTCGTGGGAGCTGGGTCTGTCGGAAACCCAGCAGACGCTGGTGCTGAACAAGCTGCGCAGCCGTGTACGCGTGCAGGCAGACGGTCAGATGAAAACCGGCCGGGACGTGGTCATCGGTGCGCTGCTGGGGGCGGACGAATTTGGCTTTGCGACGGCACCGCTGGTCGTCGAAGGCTGTATCATGATGCGCAAATGCCATCTGAACACCTGCCCGGTCGGCGTGGCAACGCAGGATCCGGTGCTGCGCAAGAAATTCCAGGGCAAACCCGAGCATGTCGTCAATTTTTTCTTCTTCATCGCAGAGGAAGTTCGCGAGATCATGGCGCAACTGGGTATTCGCAAGTTCGACGATCTTATCGGGCGCGCCGATCTGCTCGATACGCGTGCCGGCATCGAACACTGGAAAGCGCGCGGCCTGGACTTCAGTAATATCTTTCATCAGCCAGATGTGGACACCTTTGTGCGCCACACCGAAGAGCAGGATCACGGGCTGGATAAAGCGCTGGATATTCAACTGCTGGAGCGCAGCAAGGCAGCGCTCGAGCGCGGCGAGAAAGTGTCATTCATTGTGCCGATTCGCAACCGCAACCGGACCGTGGGCTCCATGCTGTCGGGCGCGGTTGCCCGTAAATACGGCCATGAAGGGCTTGCCGAGGACACGATTCACATTCAGTTGAACGGTACGGCGGGCCAGAGCTTTGGCGCATTCCTGGCGCATGGCATTACCTTTGACCTGGTTGGCGAAGGCAATGACTACGTGGGCAAAGGGCTCTCGGGCGGTCGCATTATTGTTCGTTCACCCAATGATTTCCGTGGTTACGGGCCGGATCATATTATCGCCGGTAACACCTTGCTTTATGGTGCGCTGGCGGGTGATGCCTATTTCAACGGCGTGGTCGGCGAGCGGTTTGCGGTGCGCAACTCCGGCGCCGCAACCGTCGTGGAAGGCACTGGTGATCACGGGTGCGAATACATGACCGGCGGCACCGTTGTGGTGCTGGGCGAAACCGGGCGCAACTTTGCCGCCGGCATGTCAGGCGGCGTGGCCTATGTGTGGGATCCCGAAGGAGCGCTCACCGCAAGGTGCAATATGGCGATGGTCGAACTGGGCGAGGTCGCGGCACACGACGATCAGCTCAAGGAAAACCGGCAGGATGGCTGGCACTGTATCCAGCGCGGACAAGAGCGTCAGACCGACGAATCAATCCTGCGCACGCTGGTGGAAAACCATTTCCGCCTGACCGGCAGTTTCCGTGCGCGCGATCTGCTGGGCAACTGGGACAAGGCCCGCAAGCGATTCGTCAAGGTCATGCCAATTGACTATAAACGCGCGCTGGCAGAAATCTGGCAGTCAGAACAAACCGCCCGTAAAGCAGCTTAAGGAAAGAATCTATCATGGGTAAAATTACCGGTTTTATCGAATTCGAGCGGGTCGCCGAATCGTACGAGGCGCCCGGTGCGCGCCTGAAGCACTATAAAGAGTTTGTGCTGGCGCTGGACGACAAGCAGGCGCAGGTGCAGGGCGCGCGCTGCATGGATTGCGGCATTCCGTTCTGCAATACCGGCTGTCCGGTCAACAATATTATTCCCGACTGGAATGACCTGGTGTACCGTCAGCAATGGAAGCAGGCGCTTGAGGTTCTGCATTCGACCAACAACTTTCCCGAGTTTACCGGTCGCATCTGTCCGGCGCCTTGCGAAGAGGCCTGTACGCTGAACATCAATAATGATCCGGTGGGCATCAAGTCCATTGAGCATGCCATTATCGACAAGGGCTGGAGCCAAGGCTGGGTCGTGCCGCAGCCGCCATTGAAAAAAACCGGCAAAAAAGTGGCCGTGGTCGGTTCCGGCCCCGCCGGGCTGGCTGCTGCGCAGCAACTGGGGCGCGCAGGGCACAGCGTGACGGTTTTTGAAAAAAGCAATCGTATTGGCGGACTGATGCGCTACGGTATTCCCGACTTCAAACTGGACAAGAGCCTGATTGAGCGTCGCGTATCCCAAATGGAAGCCGAAGGTGTTGAGTTTCAGGCATCCACCTACGTTGGCGCCGCCAGCGATGCCACTGAAGACGGCTTGAATGTCATTACGACTGCCGAGCTGGACCAGCAGTTTGACGCCATCATCATGGCAGGCGGCGCCGAGATGCCGCGCGATCTGCCGGTACCGGGCCGTGAACTGGGCGGCGTACATTTCGCCATGGATTTTCTGCGCCAGCAGAACAAACGCAATGCGGGTGACCGCATCGCCAATCAGATCTCGGCAGCCGGCAAGCATGTCATCGTGATCGGCGGTGGCGATACCGGGTCAGACTGTGTGGGCACAAGCAACCGGCAAGGCGCGGCATCGGTCACGCAGATCGAACTGATGCCCCGGCCGCCGGAGCACGAAAACAAGGCATTGACCTGGCCGTACTGGCCGGCCAAGTTACGCACGTCATCGTCGCATCTCGAGGGCTGTGAGCGCGACTGGGCGATCACGACCAAATGCTTCAAAGGCGACAAGGGTAAGCTCAAAAAGCTGGTTTGCGCGCGGGTAGAGTGGGTCAAGGACGAGGCCACCGGCCAGATGAAAATGCAGGAAATCGAAGGATCCGAATTCGAACTGAAAGCGGATCTGGTCTTTCTGGCCATGGGTTTTGTGTCTCCCGTTGCTGCGGTGCTGGACGCTTTTGGGGTAGAGAAAGACCAGCGCGGCAATGTGAAAGCCAATGTGGAAAGCTATCGCAGCTCGCGGGACAAAGTATTCGCGGCCGGCGATATGCGACGTGGTCAGTCGCTGGTGGTCTGGGCCATACGCGAAGGCCGCCAATGCGCGCGTGCCGTCGATGAGTTCCTGATGGGCGCCTCGCTGCTGCCACGCTGATTTTTCCGTGCCGACAGCGTAATGCACTTGTTACGCTGCATTACGCAATAACCCCGGCCGATTCTCCCGCCCTTTGCGCAAGTGCCTGTTTGTACGCTGAACAGGCACTTGCGCATTTTTGCGTTTTGTTTTTACCAACTCCCGTTAAACAGATACAATAGGGTCTCTTTTTCAAGAAATTTCTTTGATGACAGCAGAGTCACGTCACTCCTCCCCGCCGGTTATCCGGTTTGCGGACGTCACCCTTGGTTACGATACACGCGTCATTTTGCGGGATCTGAGTCTCGAAGTGCACAAAGGCGAAGTGGTTGCGCTTATTGGTGGTTCGGGCTCCGGCAAGACCACCTTGTTGCGTGCGGCCACCGGCCAGATTCGCGCCCAGAAAGGGACGGTTGCGGTCTTTGACCAGGACGTCAATCGCATGTCGCCCCAGCAGCTGGGCGCCGTGCGTCGTCGCATGGGCGTGTTGTTCCAGCAGGGCGCCTTGTTTACAGACCTGAGCGTATTTGGCAATGTGGCCTTCCCCTTGCGTGAACTGAGCAAGGACAGCGAGGCCGTGATCCTGGACAAGGTGCTGGACAAGCTGGATCAGGTCGGGCTCAGGCGCGCCGCGCATTTAAGTGTTTCCGAAATCTCGGGCGGCATGGCGCGCCGTGTCGCGCTGGCGCGGGCCATTGTGCTGGAACCCGAGATTATTCTGTTTGACGAACCCTTTGCCGGACTGGATCCGATCTCGTTGGGCATGACGGCCCGTCTGATCCGCAGCCTGACCGACAAGCTCGGCTGCGCCACCGTGCTCATTACGCACGATCTGGAAGAATCTTTCCTGATCGCCGACCAGGTTTATATGGTTGGCGATGGCAGCCTGGTGGTATCGGGTACGCCAGACCAGGTGCGTCATTCCGACAATTCGCTGGCGCGGCAGTTTCTCAAGGGCGCTTCCAGCGGACCGGTGGTGTTTGAATATCCGCCGTCCGATGATTTCGACCGCTGGCTCAGCCGGCATCGAGAGGGCGTCAAATGATCGTCAATTTTATTACCGCGCTGGGCTCCCGCATTACGGGTTCCATTCTGACGCTGGGCATTTGCTTCCGGTTTCTTCTTGACGTGCTGGCGCGTAGCGGGGTGGTATTCAAGCGCCCCCGACTGGTGATTGAGCAAATCCATTTTATCGGCAATTATTCGCTGATCATCATTGCGGTGTCAGGCCTGTTCGTCGGCTTTGTGCTGGGTTTGCAGGGCTATTACACGCTGACCCGCTATGGTTCCGAAGAAGCGCTGGGCGTCATGGTGGCGCTTGGTCTGGTGCGTGAGCTGGGGCCGGTGGTGACCGCGCTGCTGTTTGCCGGCAGGGCCGGTACGTCCATTACCGCGGAAATCGGCCTGATGAAAGCCGGCGAGCAGATCGCGGCCATTGAAGTGATGGGCATCAATCCGTTGCGGCGTATCGTGGTGCCGCGTTTCTGGGGCGGGGTGATCGCCATGCCGATTCTGGCGCTGATTTTCTCGGCTGTCGGCATTATTGGCGGCTGGCTGGTTGCGGTGGTGCTCATTGGCGTGGATGGTGGTTCATTCTGGTCGCAAATGCAGAGCGCTGTCGATATCCGGGACGATATTCTGGCAGGATTCATCAAAAGCGTGGTGTTTGGCCTGGCTGTCATGCTGGTGTCGGTCTATGAGGGCTGGATGTCGCGGCCCACGCCGGAAGGCGTGGCGCGCGCCACGACGCGTACGGTGGTGGTCAGCTCGCTGCTGGTGCTGGCGCTCGATTTCCTGCTCACTGCAGTGATGTTCGGTGGTTAGTCGCGTTTTGCGATATGCACACGAAAAAGGTTAATTTCAAATGAGTAAGAAAACAGATTTTCTGGTTGGGTTGTTCGTGCTGCTGGGTATTCTGGCTGCCGTCTTCATGATGCTGCAGGCGGGTAACCTCAGAACCTTTGCTATCGGGCAGACCTATCATGTCACCGGTAAATTCGAGAATATCGGCGCGCTCAAGGTGCGCTCGCCGGTCAAAAGCAACGGCGTGGTGGTGGGCCGGGTCAGCAGCATTGACTTCGACAATAAAGTGTTCAAGGCGGTGGTGGGCATGGATATCGAAGCCGGCTACCAGTTTCCCGAAGACAGTTCGGCATCCATCCTGACGTCGGGGCTGCTCGGTGAGCAGTATGTGGGCCTGACGCCTGGCGCCGACGAGAAAAACCTGGCCGATAACAGTGAAATTATCTATACGCAAAGCGCTGTGGTGCTTGAAGAGCTGATCAGCAAGTTCCTGTTTTCCAAGGCGGAATCGGAAGGATCCAGTGCTTCGGGCGGCGCTGGCGCCGGTGCGCAGCAAAATGCGCCGGCATTAACGCCGCCGGCTTCTGCGCCGGCGCCTGTGCAATAACTGCTCAAATACTGGTATATTTAGGCTAACGCAAGGCGGTGCAGTCCGGGTGGCAAATGACCGTCCGGGGCAGGCCTGTCGACATAAAATAACGAGTCTCCTATGAAACACACTCAAATACGTCTGATTGGTCTGGGCTCCGCGCTTGTGGTGCTGGCCGGTTGTGCTTCGGTCAAAAATCCGACACCCGGCGATCCGCTGGAAAGCTATAACCGCAGCATGTTTGCGTTCAATGACGCAGTTGACCGCAATTTGCTCACGCCCGTGGCCAAGGGCTATCAGGCAGTCGTGCCAAGCCCGGTGCGCACCTGCGTTACCAATATTTTCAACAACTTCGGCGATATCTGGTCGGGTATCAATAGCTTTTTGCAGGGGCGTGGTTTAGATTCGGTCAATACCTTCGGCCGGGTGTTGTTTAACTCCACCATGGGTCTGGGCGGGTGTATTGACGTGGCTTCCATGAAAGGCGCGCCGCGCATCCAGAACGATTTTGGCACCACGCTTGGCGTCTGGGGCATAGGCCAGGGTCCGTATTTTGTGCTGCCACTGCTGGGTCCGTCAACGTTCCGCGATACTGCCGGTACGGTGGGCGACGGCTTCGGCGGCGCTGCCGTCTACGCGAATCCAGGCGCCATCAGCGATGTGCCGGTGCGCAATACGGTCTGGGGTATCAGTATCGTCAACTCTCGCGCCAACCTGCTCAATGCCAGCGACCTGATGAACGATGTGGCGCTGGATCGATACAGCTTCCTGCGTGATGCTTATTTGCAACGCCGCCAGGCGTTGCTCAATCAGAAACTGGGTCCGGTCGTGCTGG
>DATGQC010000326.1:0-8670 GCA_035304425.1 Advenella sp. | reverse complement strand
ATCGGCCGGGCCCCTTTTCAATATGCTCATTCCAACTTGCGCTGCACCGCCGGGCTTATTGTCCACGACAACGGGCTGCCCAAGCTGTTTAGCTACATGAGAGCCCACTTCCCGTGCCAGCTGATCGGTCAGCCCCCCTGCGGCGTACGGCACCAGGAAGGTAATTGGTTTATCGGGATAGTTATTCTGGGCCGCCGGTGCTGTGTGCATCACGGATGCGGCAAATATAGCCAATGCGAACCTGGCAACATTTCTCATATTAGTCTCCTCGATCCTTGTCAGGTTGTTTCACGCGCCACGGTATTTCTGAGTACGCCGATAGCGTCCACTTCGATTTCCACGACATCGCCTTCTTTCATGAATATGGCAGGCTTGCGTTTGGCGCCGACGCCGCCAGGGGTGCCGGTTACGATGACGTCGCCGGGATTAAGCGGCAGGAACGTGGAAATATAGGCGATTTGGCGAGGAATGCTATGGATCAGCATGTCTGTCGTGGCGCGTTGCATTTCTACGCCATTCAGGCGTGTTGTCAGTGTCATGGTTTGATCGGGTTTGATTTCATCTGCGGTGACCAGCCATGGCCCGAAGCCACCGGTTTGCCAGAAATTTTTTCCTGGGGTCCATTGTGATGTCGCGGTTTGCCAGTCACGGATACTGCCATCGTTATAACAGGCATAGCCGGCAATATGTCCCCAGGCATTTTCTTCCTTGATGCGGCGTCCTCCTTGTCCAATTACGATTGCAATCTCGCCTTCGTAATCCAGTTTGTCTGATTCTGCAGGCAGTTGTATGTTTCCCAGATGCGCAACCTGCGATTCGGGGAAGCGTACGAAGACAGTGGGGGCTTCTGTGATTTCTTTTTGTGTTTCTCTGACGTGTTCGGCGTAATTGAGGCCAATGCAGAAGATCTTGCCTGGGTCTGGAATGACGGGCAGTAATACCAGGTCAGCCAAGTTGAGCCTGGACCTGGCTGTTTGTGCCATAGCGGGCACGCTATTGACCAGGTTTTGCTCAATAAGTGCTTTCAGACTATTGATTTTGCCATTGAATAACGGTTTCAGGTCAATTACCTCGTCCTGGTCGACAATGCCAAATGTGGGTTCGTTATCGTGAATAAAACTGATTAATTTCATTTGTAATCCTATTGGTTTTGAAATTGCTTTTCTGTTTAACTATTGTTTCGTATGCGCCATCAGGTTATGCATATCTCGAACCCATTCGTCTCTGCTCTTGAACTTATTTGCTGAGCGGGCGATATCTTCCACCTGCCGATAAATCTGTTCATCCGATTGGTTTAGATCCACGGATGCTTTCATTGGTTGGTCGCAATACCACTGCGTATCCATGAACACCTCAAGCCGGTTACCTTCAGGATCACGGCAGTAAATGGAAATCGAATTGCCGTGCGTGCTCGGATCCATATTTCCTGCTCCAGCCATCTGCAAGCTGCGGTGATAGCTGCGTAATACATGCAGACCCTGTACCCGCAGAGAGATTTGATTGATGACATTGAATTGTTCAAGGTCCGGCCTGCCGCTTACGAGCGCGAACTGATGGTGTTCCTGAGGATCCTGGCTCAAAAACACAATGTCTCTACCGCTGATCACGCCCTGATCCGTCACATACAGCCTGAGCGCCTGTTGATAAAAGGTTCGCATCAACGCGATGTTTTTTACAAAAATTCCCACATGGCTAAAAACGAAGCTGTTTTCTGACCGGGTTTCATGATTTATATTCATATTTATCATTATTTAATAAAAACAGTTATATTTATTTTATTTGTTATTTAATAATTGGTCAATTATCAAATTGGGATAATTTATATGTTGTAAACTGGCATTCATCGATTTTATTTTTTTGGAAACATGTCTAGTCTGACCAAAATGCTTAGCGTGCTGGATATTTTCAGCAGCGAGAATCCGTCCTGGACCATAGAGGAAATGGCCGAACATCTGGGTTATGCTGTCCCCACGATGTATAGATACGTTAAGGAATTGACCAAAGCAGGTCTGCTGCGCAATATATCGGCTGCCCGTTATGGGCTTGGTACGCGGATTATCGAGCTGGATTATCAGATACGCAATGCGGACCCGCTTATAATTGCCTCTCAACAGCCAATGAGGCTGCTGGCAGACAAGTCCGGCTGCGATGTCGTGCTGGGTACGATCTATGCCAATCGTATTATCACGATCAGTCACGCATTTGGCTTGGAGAATCTTGCGATCAGCTACGTGCGCGGCAAGAAAATGCCTTTGTTCAATGGTGCGCTATCGAAGTGCATAATTTCAACGTTGACGCGATCCGAAGTAAAAAAGATCATGATGGAATTTCCGGAGGACTTTGTTGATATCAGCCCGCAGTCGGTGTTCGATGAGATGAGGGATATAAGAAAACGCGGTTATGCCACGACTCACGGGCAACTCAATCAAGGTTTCGTCGGCATTGCGGTGCCTTTTCAGGACAAAGCGCAGTCAGCTCATGCGGCACTCGGATTTATCATTTCTGAGCAACGATATTCGCTGATGGAAGTCGGTAAGGCGGTACAAGAGTTGAAAAAGACGGTGGACGAAATTGAATTCGCCCTGAGTAGCGCGCTACAGTAAAGCGATCGCCTCCGGGTGCATTTGGTCGTGCTTTGGCGGTGAAGCACAGATCGTGTCTAAGCGCTTGAGTAACGCATGACAATATGATCTTATTAGCACTAAGAATGATTCTAAATTTGAAGAAACACTATATGCCCCCTTTATTGCTTATGCTATCTGCCATTTTAGTTTTAGTATTGGCAATGGATCCCGTGCGTGCGCAAACCTGTATCGCAGACAAACAGGATTTTGATTTCATGCAGACATCTCCGACCAAGTTTCATCATGGGCGTTCAGAAGACGTTAAATCCGTTTATCAGCGCTTACTGAAAAGAATCGGAAATCCTGCGATATACGGCGGCACATCGCTTTTTTATGCGACCAGTGATGGTTCAGCCTTCAGTCAAGCATATTGCCAGCAGGGAAAATGCACTGGAACAGATATATTGAACGGCTTGAACAAGTGTTCCGTTATGAACAATGTGGGTTGCTATCCGGTAGCGGCAATCTACAATCAGAAATTGTATTGTCTTCTTGAGCCAGCCGTGAACGAATATCAAGGTGATAAGCCGTTTGACCCGTTTGAATAATGTCGCCTGACAGCAGCGTTGGCATCAGCTGACGCTTATAGAACTGCGCTGTCAGCGCTCATTGTTGTATGGACGCTAGATGTAGAACCAGTCCGGGGCTGCGAGGCGCCGCCAGGGATAGGTGGATCGCTTTTCATATATCTGTGTAACGGTAAGCCACTACCATGATGAGCATTCCGTTTGCAGAGGCAGGCGCCATTCAAAGGCCCATGGCGCCTGCTATGCGCTTAATATTTCACATGTCGGGTGTGTGCTGTTCGTCCCAAGAAACAGCTACTCTTTTTTGGTGTTGTCAATCTTGGCTATCACCGATTTCCAACGGTGGCTGTCACTATTGATTAATTTCTGCAAATTTTCTGCGCCACCACAAATAGCGGTTGCACCTTGCTCTGCAAAAAAGCGACGTGCGTCCTGGGTTGCACACAGCTGTTGAACTGCACGGCCCATTTTCGTGATTAAATCGGGTGCAGTGGACTTCGGCGCCATGACACCTATCCAAACGGGTACATCTAATGCCTTATTTTGTGTTACTTCGGCCACAGTATGAATTTTGGTCCGGTTATCCGCGTGAATATCGGAGAAGGCGGCCAGGATGCGAATATCTCCGGATTTCTGGGCCGGCACAAGCGAGGCCATGCTGCTGAAAATAAGCTGGACTTCACCCCCCATTAAATCAATCAGGCCAGGGCTTGCGCCGCGATAGGGGACATGCAACAGCTCCATTTTCATAGACTGACCCAACAGCTCTGCGGTCAGGTTGGAAACCGTGCCGGCGCCGGTCGATGCGTAGGAAAGTTTTTTGGGATGCGCCCTTGCTGTGTCTATCAAGTCCTGCAGGCTCTGCAACTGGCTGTCGCTTTTAACAGCAATCGCCATCGGCGTGTCAGCGACCAGCGCCACCGGCGTTAAATCTCTGTTCACGTCATAAGGCAGTTTGGTCTGGGTGTACGGCGCGATAGTGATTGAGCCGCCAGTAGTCAATAAAAGCGTGCGCCCGTCTCCTTTGGCGCGAGCCACTTCACTGGTGCCGATGACGCCGCCCGCGCCGCCAACGTTCTTCACAATGACCGTGGTATTCAGTTCGTTGCCAAGCTTGTCAGCGATATAGCGACCTATGGCATCCTGAGAGCCGCCAGGCGCAAACGGAACAACCAGCGTAATCGGTGCGGAAGCATTGGCAGCCATAATGGCTGAAGTAAGCAAAGCGGCGGCAGCGTATTTGAAAGTCTTGAAGTACAAAATAAATCCTCCTTTGAATGCTGTTATTTTGATAAGTTATTAAGTCGTCAGATCATTTCGGCACATACCGAATGAGTTCGAATCAATTGCGCCACTTGTGTAAGTGTCTCCGGGTTGACAGGGTGTCTGATGACACATCCGGGCGCGACGATCAGGCCACGTCCTTCGGAGTCCGCGATGGCCTGATTCAGATCGGCGCTGATGGCGTGTAAATTGCGCTCTGTGATGTGATGGCGTTGCAATCCGCCAAAGACCGGTTTGGCCCCACCTGTTTTGCGATAGTCGGCGATGCTCGGTTTTGTTTCCCCAATATGCCAGTTCAATGCATCGACGTTATATCGGCTAAGAATATCAAAGTAAATTGACTCGCCATGCATATGCACCGTATTGCACCAGCCTCCGGCGGCCTTTGCCGCTGTTAAGACGGCGCGATCATACGGCTCGCCATACCGCTGATATTCCCATGGGCCAACGTGATTGAAATTTGCGTCCTGAGCAGCGAAAAATACCCCCGAGCAGCCCAGCCTGATGGCATTTCTCGCAAATTCAGCCATCACTTCTGAAATAATAGATAAGCCTTGCATGAGGGACTCGGGTGCGATTCTGGCATGTTCCCTATGCATCCCCCTGGATAGCTTGGCAGCAATGGTGAACGGAGAGAATATGGTGGCCAGCACCGGGACGTCCTTTCCGACCTCGTTAAGCAACCCTTCCAGGTGTTTCAGTTCTCTGCCGAATGCGCCTTTGGTCACATCAAGGAAAGCCAGAGACTCCCAGTCCAAAGGCGTTTGTATCGGAGAATGCGTAACGTTTGCAACGCCGCCGTGGTGGATATCGGCATAATTGCATTTGGCGCCCCAGTCTTCTACGCAATACAAGCCATTTGGCATGGATTTGAGCAAATCCAGGTCATAGCGCCTGCAAAATCGTGCGGAAGCGGTAATAAGTTCGTCCGGCCGCAAATCGATTTCCGGTAAGTGGGTCCAGAAGCTGTAAGCTAAACGGTCAACCTCCTGGCTGCGTAACGTTGCGCGTACGCGCTCATATTTATTCATAAACAACCTATTTAGAAGATCAATTTGCCGCCCCGGCGTCCGGGTCATCGGCATCACGACCCAGTTGAGCGTAATTCAAGGGAAGTACAGTGGTGGACTTCATTTTTTCCATTGCAAACGAAGAGGTCACGTCAAATATTTCGATCGTTCTGGTCAGGCGCTGGTATACCGCATCGTATGTTGCTATATCCGGAACGACAATTTTCAGTAAATAATCTACAGTGCCGTTCATGCGATAAAAGTCTACAATTTCGGGGATAGCCTGTACTACAGCGCTGAATTTTTCGTACCAATCACGATTGTGTTTGTTGGTTTTGATGAAAACGAAAACGGTAACGTTCAGATTGAGCAGGCTTGGATTAAGCAGTGCCACTTTTCCCATAATATGGCCGCTGGCTTCCAGCCTCTGAATTCGTCGCCAACAGGGGGTTTGCGAAAGATTTACCCGATCCGCGATTTCGTTAATTGATACTGTTGAGTCCTTTTGCAGGATGTCTAGAATAAGCAGATCAGTTTTGTCCAAAATTTTTCCCTATTTCGTTTGTAATTAGTCACGGCGATTTAATTATTCTAACCGGCCGTGCTTTCATGCGTCGGGAATCAAATAGTTGACATGTGTGCTGATGCGTTCCCTGTCAACGCCATATATATGCAGCGAGACAGCAACTTCAGGGCTCTGGTTGACCAACTGATGAATATTGGAAAGCCCTGCCGGCGCTGAAACAACATCGCCTGCATGACGATTGACTTCGCCGCTCTTTTCGGCGCGTCGCGTTTCTGCATCCAACCTATAGTGGCGTTCTTTAAGCTGACCTTGTAAAACCTTATAGGTACACCAGGTCCTATGGCCATGCACCGGACTCTGTTGTCCGGGGTGCCAAACCAGCAGCATGGCTGAATACCTGCCCAGTTCGTCTGCATATACCAGATGGCGCGAATACGTGCCGGACGGCGAGGTCAGTGCGCTGGGCGGCAACAAAGGCAAAAGCTGTTCCGCTTCATCCAATAAGAAGGAAATACCATTTAACAACCGCTGCTGATTGGCTTGCATTACGCCGTCAATATCGACAGACATTCTGTTCAATACAGTCTGAGCGTGAAGAGAGTTAAGCATTGTCGTCCTACGTTTATTTTTGCCAATGCTATGAATTATAGAAACATATAACTGAAATTAATTTGCTTATATTTGACGATAATAAGTGAATATTAGAAATATTTTTCTGGCGACAGTCATTTCCCGGCAGCACGTCTTCCGGGGAACGCTTTTCGGTCAGCGGTTGCGCACTGGGGAACCGGTAAATGGCCATATAAAAAGAGGATGGCAACTGAAATGATAATGAAAGATGGCGGATATGCTGCAGAAACGCCACCAACAGGGCTTTGCTCGCAGGACGGTGTAATGGCAAACCCGTTGGGACGGGCAGGCCATTATCATGGGCGCATAGCCGGTCGATGGGCTCTTGACGGGTCGAGCTGCGCTCGTCTTGCTGGCAAGCGGGGCGTTCCGTCGTTGGCACGAACAGTGTGTCTTGGCGTCCGGTCTTCTTATTCAGGTTGCGTGCGTGGCATCCCAGATAAAGATTCTATTTTTGACATTTGCTTTATACAGCATGGGCAATCGCTTTGCATCTGGCTGCCATTGGTTTGGCCGGGCGCCGGTAATGCCAGTATTGCAAAAGTGATTGCCGTTGGGGATTGCGAAGCGCGCAGAAATGACGTTATGACTGTTTTCCATTGGTCGTTGCCTGCCGCACCGCATGCTCCCATTGCTGCATCAAGGACTCGGCCCGTTCGCGACCCTGGGTGGGATGAAAGCGTCTCTCGGCGCGCCACAAATGAGCGATTTCTTCGGTGTCTGCATAGACGCCGCTGGAAAGCCCGGCAAGGTAGGCTGCGCCCAGCGCAGTGGTTTCAACGCAGGCGGGGCGCACGACCGGAATGCCCAGCAGGTCAGCCTGGAACTGCATCAGCAGATCATTGACGCAAGCGCCGCCATCGACTCGCAGCTCGCTTACGGGCTGTCCGCCGGCTTCTGTCGCATCACGGCTCATCGCGGTAAGCAGTGCGGCGCTCTGGTACGCGATAGACTCCAGCGCTGCGCGGGCGATATGAGCCAGTGTTGTGCCACGCGTGATGCCGGTGATGGTGCCGCGCGCCTCTGGCTGCCAGTATGGTGCGCCCAGGCCGGTAAAGGCGGGCACCATCATCACGCCGCCCGAGTCGGGCACGCTTTCGGCCAGTTGCTGCACCTGGCCGCTGTGTTCGATGGCGCGCAGGCCGTCGCGCAACCACTGCACGACGGCGCCGCCGACAAAGACGCTGCCTTCGAGCGCGTACTCGGGGGTCGCATGAGGCTGGGCTGCGCTGGTGGTCAGCAGGCCGTTATGGGAGGCCTGGAACGTATTTCCCGTATGCATCAACATGAAGCAGCCGGTGCCATAGGTGTTTTTGGCCATGCCCGCCGAAAAGCAGGCCTGGCCGAACAATGCGCTTTGCTGGTCACCGGCGACGCCGCCAATGGCGATGGCGCTGCCGAGCACGCTGGCATCGGTGCGGCCGAAGTCGCTGCTGGACGCTTGCACGTCGGGCAGCAGCGAGGGGGGAATATTCAACAGCGCCAGCAGTTCTTCATCCCACTGGTTGGTATGTACATTAAACAGCATGGTGCGACTGGCATTGCTTACATCGGTAACATGCCGTCGGCCTGCGGTCAGTTGCCAGATTAGCCAGCTATCGACCGTGCCAAAGGCCAGGTCGCCGCGCTCGGCTGCCGCGCGCGCGCCGGGCACATTGTCAAGCAGCCATTGCAGCTTGGTGCCGGAAAAATAAGCGTCCACCAGCAGACCGGTCTTGGCCTGGATGGTTGCTGCATGGCCCTGTTCGCGCAGCCGGGCGCACGCCGGCTCGGCACGGCGATCCTGCCAGACGATCGCATGGTGGATGGGTTCGCCGGTAGCGCGGTTCCACAGCACGGTGGTTTCGCGCTGATTGGTTATGCCTACGGCCCGCACGTCGGCTGCAGTAACGCCGGCCCTGGCCAGTGTTTCGCGAGCGGTGGCCAGCTGGGTGCGCCAGATTTCACGCGGGTCGTGCTCGACCCAGCCGGGGCGCGGGTACATCTGCGACAGTTCCATTTGGGCCTGGGCGATACAGTGGCCTTCGGCATCAAACAGAATGCTGCGCGAGCTGGAGGTGCCCTGGTCA
>DATGQC010000325.1:0-3170 GCA_035304425.1 Advenella sp. | reverse complement strand
CGGGTTCCTGCATAGCTTTTGCAAATGTCACGCGCCCGCACTGCGCTTGTGATTTCAGATGTCATCGAATATGCCTCGCACACCGTTGCTCCAGATAAGTCTGAAAAATTGTCAATATTTGGTTGATGATCCAGTAAATGGCGCCCACCATGAGAAACATCTCCATGTAGCGGAACGTTGCCGCGCCTATCTGGTCAGCCACCCTGGTCAACTCCACCACCGTGACAGTGGATGCAAGCGACGTGTCCTTCACCAGGGCGATCAGGCGACTGCCTACAGTTGGTATGGCAATGACCAGGCCCTGCGGGAGGATAATCCGTTGCATCAGTTTGCGATAGCTCAACCCCATGGACAGCCCTGCCTCCCACTGCCCTTTGTCCACCGCGCTGATCCCGGAGCGAAAATTTTCGCTCAGATAGGAGGCGGAAAATAGCGTGAGGGCGATGATGGCCGAAGGCACGGGTTCAAGCACAATGCCGATGCGCGGCAGGCCGAAATAAATGAGCAGCAGTTGCACCAATAGCGGCGTGCCGCGAAAGATGGACACGTAAACGAACGCAGCATAGCGCAGCACCCTGAATGACGAGATTCTTGCCAGCGCGATGAACAGGCCGAGTATGCAGCCCAGGATGAACGAGCTGGCCGATAGCAACAAAGTCAATAGCAGTGCGTTTTGCAATAGCGGCAAGGCGCGCATGAACAGCTCTAGCATGGTTATTTCCCCTCTGCTGCGATTTCTTCCTTGGCTGCCGCTATCGAACCCAGCATGTTGTAATCCTTGCCGACAAACTCATTGCTTATGCGTTCCACGGTGCCATCCTTGAGCATGCTGTCCAGCGCGCTATTGACGGCCTCACGCAAGGCGTCCTGCCCTTTTGGCAGCGCTGCGGCAGCTAACTGGTATGTCAGGGGCTCGCCCACCTCCTTGACCGGAATCCCTTTGGCATGCGCGTATTTCATACCACCGAAATGCGAAATGATGACAGCATCTATTCTGCCGTTGGCAATGTCATTGAAAATGAGCGAGCCATTATCGTAGCCCCTGATATCCGATTCGGTCAGGTGCTCGCGGGCCCAGCTCTCATTGGATGATCCTGTCGACACCCCGACCTTTTTACCGGCAAGGGTGGCTTTGTCCGTAATATCGGTATTGTCGTTACGAACGAAAATCCGAAATACTTCGACGCCATAAGGTATGGAAAAATCAACCTGTTTGCGACGCGTCTCGGTGGGCGTCATATCGTTCATGACCAGATCGTATTTATCGGTTTTTAAACCTTCTACAAAATTCTTGTAAGTATCGCCAACAAATTTTATTTGTGGCGTTCCCATGCGCCTGGCCATTTCTTTGGCAATGGCAACATCGTATCCGGTTAGTTGATTTTTCTCGTCAAGCATGCTCCAGGGCGGGCTGGCCTGGGTATTGGCAATACGTATGACGCCGCTGCTTTTAATTCTTGCCAGCAGATCCGTTTGTTCAGCATGTGCGGGCATGGTCGTGCTCGCGCCCCCCATGAACAGAACCAGCATGGTTGCCAGTTGCCGTGTTCCACGTACCCATTTCGTTGTTTTCATATCATGTCTCCACATTAATGTGATGTTGCGTGTGGTCCGCATCCGCTGCGCCAGCTGTGGACGTATAACGGTTGTGAACATTCTTTGTTTACCGCAGATTCATCTGGCTGCGCCTGCCTACCCGCATTTTCTATCCGCAAGCCTGGGCATATGCGCGTAGAGCCTTTTTCAAATCCTGGATAATCAGTTCGGGATCCTCCAACCCTGCCGATAGTCTGATGATCGCCTGATCCGTTCTCGAAAATGCCCTGTCGCGCTGCATTTGCGCCGGATAGAATGCAATCAGGCTGTGTACGCCGCCCCAACTGGCGCCAAGCACAAGATGCTCCAGCGCGGCGAAGAATGCGTGGTACGCCGGTTCATTGTCCTGCTTGAGCGTAAACGAAAACAGGCAACCGCCTGGTCTGAAATCACGCTTCCATACGGCGTGCCCCCTGTCACCGGGCAGGCAGGGAAACAGTATGTCCCTGACTTCAGGTTGTTGCTGTAACCAGGTGGCAATCGTCATGGCGCTTTCACTCTGCCGGCGATACCTGATGTCGAAGGTTTCCAGCCCGCGCAGCACCAGGAAACAATCGTCCGGACTGGTCTGCAGCCCCATGATGCTCTGCGTCTCGCGTAGTTGCGCGAACTGCTGAGCTTCGTTGGTGATGACGGCGCCAACAAGCAAGTCGGAGTGCCCGCCGAAAAATTTGGTTGCTGCCTCGACACACAAATCAACGCCATGCTCCAATGGGCGAAAGCCCAGCGGCGAAGCCCAGGTATTGTCCATCATGGTCATGACGCCATGTTGTTTTGCTGCAGCCACGATTGCCGGAATGTCGGGCATTTCCATGGTGACTGTTCCGGGCGCCTCCAGGCAGATCATCTTCGTGTTGGGCCTGATATAACGTGATATTTCATCTGCAATAGCAGGCGGATAATATTCAATCTCTACCCCTAAACGCGCCAGCCATTTTTCTGCATAGGTTTTCAGGGCGCCATAGCTTGCGGCAGAAATAAGCAAATGATCGCCACCCTGTACGAACGCCATCACGGCAAGACACAACGCTGCCTGCCCGGATGGCGTCACTGCACAATGTCGCCCCCCTTCAAGCCGGGCGATGGCCTGCTCCAGTAAACGGGCAGTTGGCGTGCCCGTGATACCGTAGCTAAAGCCGTCCGGTTGACGCGATTTTCTGTGTATAAAGGATTCAACATCGTCAAAAACCACAGTAGAGGCGCGCCATACCGGAGCCGACAGGCCTGCAAATGCTTCGTTCGCTTGATAATACTTCTTCATGGTAGTCAGAACTCAAATAAGGAAAAGTCTGGCCAGTGTTGCAGAAGTTAATCCCAGTGGCTACGCCTATAATGATTGACTCTATAAGTAAAACTTAAGTGTGTCCCGGCATTTCCCCGTGCCGATATCATGAAAGCCGACAATTGCCCGATGCCCGTCAGGCGTCGTCCGTCCGTAGTTTTTCCTGCTCTTGCTCTTGCGATTGCGATTGCTCTGTTATTGTTAACACCGGTTGCTCACGCTATAACAACCGCATCAGTACGAGCCGGCCAACCGCGCTTCATGCATACGACATCACGCAATGCCTGACGCG
>DATGQC010000324.1:0-5385 GCA_035304425.1 Advenella sp. | reverse complement strand
TGACTTCATGCCTGGTTGCCAGAGGATGGTCTTGTGCCACCGCGAGCATCAGCGGTTCCGTCATCAGGGTGCGCATAACGAGATCTTCCGACTGAAAACGGGTTCTGATGATACCTGCATCAAGCTCATTACCGCGCAGGCAATTCAGAATATAGGCGCTTGCTCCTTCCCGGACATTCACCGTGATATTAAGCCCTTCCTGCTGGATGCGCTCCATCACAAGAGGCAGGATGAAAAGACTTGCCGCCGTTGAACAGCCAATTGAAACGTTGCCTTCGGTACCGGCGGCATTGTTTTTTACGTCGTGCCGCAACGTCTTGAAAGAGGCCAGAATGTCCTTGGCCCTGATATAAAAAAGCCTGCCCGGCTCGCTCAATACAAGCCGATTCTTTTGCCGGTTAAACAACGTTACGTCCAGAGCCTGCTCAAGCTTCTGGATCAATATACTCAGTGGTGGTTGAGTCATATTCAATAGCCTGGCAGCCTTAGACAGATTGCCAGTCTCTACTACCGTTACAAAGCAGCGCAGCTGATGTTCGTCCATGATAACCATATATTAAATAAATGGATATTAGATAAATTATATATTAGACATATCCAAATAGTGAATTTAAACTTCAAATTCCAATTTATTAAATAATTTGTTCCACAAATGGAGACAAAAATGAGATTTCTGAAATCATTGCTTTGCGCATCGGTGACCGTTGCGGCACTCGCCGGCTTACCGGCTCATGCGGCCGACTCAAACTGGCCTCACGCCAAACCATTTCGCGTCGTTGTTCCTTATCCCGCCGGCGGCTCAGCCGACATACTTGGCCGTCTGGTTGCCAAGAAACTGTCTGAAAACCTGGGCAATAATGCAGTCGTGGAGAATATTGCAGGTGGCGGCACAATTCCGGCCGCATTGTCGGTTCTAAAGGACAAGGCTGATGGTTACACCCTGTTCGTCGCCAGTGACAACACATTGAATATCAATAATTTTTTATTGAAAGAGCCGCGCTATGACGGCGACAAGGATTTCACCAGCGTTACCGTACTCAATACCTATGCCCACTGGCTTATCGTAAACAAAGACAGTCCGTTCAATTCAATGGACGACCTGAAAAAGTTCATTATTGACAATCCAAACAAGGCATCCATCAGCGTGAACACTATCGGCGGCGCGGCATACCTGGCGCTGGATAAATGGAAGAAGGAAAATAAGCTTGATTTCGAAATCATTCCATACCGTGGCTCGCCGCCGGCCGTCTCCGATCTGATCGGCGGCATCACCACGGCCCATATTGATGTCGCAGGCTCTTCCATGTCCTATTACGAGGGTGGCAAAGTCAAGCCCCTGGCGGTGCTGCAGTCGCAACCGCTGAAGAAATTTCCCTCTATTCAGACCCAATCCTATGATGATCCCAAGGCGCTGACCGTCAAGTCGAATCTTTCAGTTGTCGTAAAAAACGGTACCCCCCCGGAAATACTTGAGAAGCTGTATCAGGCGCTGAAGAAGGGAGAGCATGACAAGGACTTTACAGATGCGTTGAATCTGTTTGCCTATGAGGCTGTATTGACGCCGCCGGCTGAAAGCCGCAAGTTCATTCTCGAAGAAACGCAACGGTACAAGGAGCTGGTCGAAGCATCCGGCCTGGAAAAACAGTAACAACCTCAAGTAAACAGGGTAATAGCATGAAAGTGGTCGTAGCATTAGTCCGACACGAGACAAATACTTTTTCACCTATCCAGACGCAACTGCATTCGTTCTGTCGTGGAACCAAAACCGATGGCCCGGCCTATGGCCAGCGGGCCAGGCAATTATGTGAAAACACCAACAGCGCAGCCGCCGCCTATCTGGATCTGGCCGCCTCGCTCGGGGCCGAAGTGGACTTTTCCATCCTTGCCAACTCGGTACCCAGTGGCACGGTACAGAAAGCCGCGTTTGAACATATTGCCAATACCGTCATCGCTACGGTCAAACAAGGCTGCGATGCTGTATTGCTGGATCTGCACGGCGCCATGGTGGCAGAAGGATACCCCGATGCCGAAGGAGAGTTGCTGCGCCGTATCAGGCAAGTGGTGCCAGAACACGTACCGGTCGTTGTTGCCCTGGACTTTCATGCCAATTTCAGTGAAGCGCTCATCCGTAATGCAACCGTGATTACGGGTTACTGCACTTATCCTCATGTAGACATCTATGAGACCGGGGAAAGAGCAGGACGCACACTCAAAAGAATCCTGTCTGAGCAATTGGAAACCACCATTTTGTGGCGCCGTCTACCGATGCTGACGCACATGCTCAGGCAAACACCGTCCAGCCAACCCATGAAAGACATCATGGACAAGGCCATGCAGGCCGAAGCTGACGGCGTGGTGCTGAACGCTTCCGTTTTCGGTGGATTCCCGCTGGCTGATATTCCTCATGTCGGGTTGTCAGTTGTGATTGTCGCGGAGAAAAACAAAACAGCGCAGGCAGAGCAGTTGCTCAATGAGTTATGCGATATGGCATGGTCCAGGAAACAGGATTTTGTCTACGACGTAGAGCCCCTGTCAACATCCATTGCCAAGGCAAAGCAGTTGGAAGCAGGGCCGGTCATTCTTGTCGATCACGGGGATAACTGTGGTGCGGGCGGCGTCACAGATGTGATGGCCGTTCTGGAAGAAGTGATGAAACAGGAACTGGCTGATGTGGTTGCCGGGCCGATCTGGGATCCGCAGGCGGTGGATACGCTCATCAATTCGGGAATCGGCGAGACGGTGACGATCGATCTGGGCGGGAAAACGGATATGCCCGAACTCGAACTCAAGGGTAAGCCGCTTCGCATCACGGGCAAGATAGTCAATATTACAGATGGCAATTTTCAGATTACCGGCCCCATGTTTACCGGGATGTGGCTCAGCCTGGGCCGCACCGTGGTTCTGGAAAGTAACGGCGTCACTATATTTGTATCGGAAAAGCCCCAGGAACCATACGATGTAGGTGTATTTACACACGCAGGCGTTGATCCTTTCAGCAAGAAATATGTGCTGATCAAATCACGCCAGCATTTCAGAGCGGGATTTGAAAAAGACGCCAGACATATCGTCCTGATCGCCGGACCGGGCGTATGCAGCTCGGACTATGAGATTTTCCCGTTCAGGCATCTATCCAGACCGATTTACCCACTGGACAGTGAGGTAACCCTGGCGCATGCCGAAAGCATACAGTAGACGTATAGCGGCGATTGGATGATGTTCGTCAGGCAATAAGATCGGTGGCCGTTCCAGCAAGGCGGTCCTTGCTGGAACGCGGTCACGGCCTGGGCTCCGTGCATAGAGATCTGTGCTTGAAACGCGTTGGCTGGAGCGCTTTGTCTATGAAACCACGGTGATCGCATGTATTAAGTCGCACCGCCAATTATTTCTTCGGACAAATGACGAAAAAGATATACCGGTCAGGTTTTGGCGGTACTGACCCTTTTAGCCGTTTTAGCACTTTTAGCCGTTTTAGCACTTTTAGCACTTTTGACCGCTTTTGCCGTGTTCGCAGTTTTGGATCCGGCAATGGCGTCTTTGTTAGTAATGCCAAATGGAATATGCACCGAAGGAACAAGCGAGCTGGTCAGTTCCAGATGCGCCGATTGATCATCAAAGAAGATATGTGGCTTTAAGACGCCCAGCACATGTTTCTTTGCGATACCGCCAAGAAAGAACGCATCATTGGTCATTACACCCCAGGCTTTCAGGGTATTAAGCGCCCGTTCGTGCGATGGCGCATTTCTGGCGGTGACCAGCGATACTCTTAGCCGATTCTCGTAATCTGGGTTCTGTTTTTTGAATTGCTCTTCAATGGATTGAATCTTTGCAACCCGAATCAGAAACTGCTGCAACGGACCTGGGCCATGTGAATTCATGACATTGGCCACTTCGTGCGCATGAAAATCGCTCAATCCCGACGCCTGCATAATGCTTTCAGATTCGTCGCTGGCCAGCACGCCATCGAAGTCAAATGCGATGCGCAAAGCGTGATCCTGTTCGTCATCATCAAATTTTGAATCCAAAACATGCCCGGCAGGATATCCCGCGCGAATTGCCGCGTCCACATCAGACTTGTTGCCGGATAAAAACAGCGAGATGTTCAATGCAGGAATATACTCGTAGGGCGAGCGCCCCTGCATGAAAATGGCACGCGTGATACCCAGCCCATAGTGTTCAATCGTCTTCATTACCCGCAGCCCCGTATCCGGATCGTTTCGTGACAGCAATATCACTTCGACCAGCGGATCCTCGGGGTCGGGCCGCATGTGATTAAGCGAAAGCAACCTTTTTACAAAAGGGAAAGCAATCCCTTTGGGCAACGGCTTATTAAGATTATGTTCCTGGAATTTGCGATAGGCTTCCTCGCCCTCGCGTTTGAAAACCGAGTCGGAATCGCTCAGGTCAAATACGGCGCTGGAAGCCACGCCGATAACCAGACGATCGGCTAAATCGTAGGGCATGGCGTCCTTTGCAGTGAAGCAGTATTTTCCGGGTTGTTCTGTGCAGTCATTTTCGGCGTCTTAGAACCAGTGGCGAGGGAATGCACTGTATTTTATAGAATAATCTGCTGCATTTCCCTACTTCTGCGCCGATATTGAAATGGTCACGGGCATCCGGCAGACCATGCATCCGACAGAGACGGTCTCCTTTACGCGCCCGCTCTTTCGGCATGCCATTGAATGGAGACGCCGGGCTGACAATTTTTTGTCCTTGACCGCTTCAAAACCGCATGGCCTGCGGCTCGAACCATTCCACCAGCGCATTGACAAATGCCCGGGTGCGGGCGGACAAGGTCTGCCGGGTAGGGTAGACTGCCATAACATTGGCGGGCGGCAGGTTCCACTCTTGCAGCACTCTGCGCAAACGCCCGGACTCAAGATACGGTTTCGCATCCCATTCGGACCGCATCAGGATACCGTGTCCATCCAGCGCCCAGGCCAGTGCCGATTCGCCGTCGTTGGTGCTGAGCAGCCCGCGCACTTTGACGGTTTCGCTGCGATTGCCCATGGTCAGGCGCCAGGTGCCGAAAGTCTCGTCGTTTTCCCGGATGACAATGCACCGATGCGTACGCAGCTCCGACGGATGGGCCGGCGTGCCCGCGCTCTCAAGATATCTGGGAGAGGCGCAGAGCATCCGACGATTCAGGGCAATGGTTCTTGCCGTCAGGCTGGAGTCCCGCTGCTCGCCGAAACAAATCGCAACATCAAAACCGTCCTGAACCAGATTGACCGGACGATCACTCAATTGCATTTGTATTTCAACCTCAGGATTGTCACGCTGGAACTGCGAAACCAGGGGGACGATATAGCGTCGCCCAAAGCCCAGGGTGGCGTGAACACGAAGCAGACCGCGCGGAGCGGCACGGCTGCTCACCAGCGTCTGCTC
>DATGQC010000323.1:0-6112 GCA_035304425.1 Advenella sp. | reverse complement strand
TGAACAGTCTGGAAAAAAAATAGGGCAGTGGCGCAGGAATGAGGATGGAGCCAGGCACGATGCGCGAGTTACCCGGCACGTCTGCTGAATATGTCGGATGAGCGATGATGTCAACTGAAAAACCTAGCCGGGCCGGGGTGTCGTCCATACGGACGCGTGCGCTGCATCCTGACGATCTGCCGCAGATGCTGGCATTGCAGGCCAGCGTGTATCCGCAGGCGCTGCTGGAAAGCGAGCATGTGCTGGCCAGCAAAATCGACGCAGTCCCGGCCGGCTGGACTTCACTGGCTGCCACCGATGGCGATACGCTATGCGCCTATGCGCTTGCCTATCCCTGGCGGTCGGATCTACGGCCCTGCTGGAACCGTCCGCTTGCAATGCAACACAATTGTGATGTGCTTTATTTGCACGATGTGGCAGTATCGACAGCCTATGCGGGCCGGGGAATTGCCGGCCGATTGGTGGCTCAACTCTTGCGACAAGGACAGCAGTTTGGTCTGTCGCGCGCCATACTGATCGCGGTGGAAGGCGCACAAGGATACTGGGCGCGACAGGGCTTTATCGAGGCGCCTGCCGGCGGCGCGGACCCTGCGTTTGGCGCCAATGCCGTGCTGATGCAGCGCGCGCTGCTGCCACCCGGTTCCATGCTGCCCGATGCTGTGTAGCGCCAGAAGTCAGGAAATACGTCATGCCGCTAATGAAGACTGTTGATTTTGTTCATGCGCTGCTTGCCGACCATGTGACAGCAGGCGTGCGTGTCATTGACGCTACGATGGGCAATGGCCACGATACGCTGCAGCTTGCGCGGCTTGTAGGCGATGCCGGCCATGTGTATGCGTTCGATATCCAGCGCGAGGCGCTGGTTGCCACGGCCGCGCGTCTGGCCGGCGAGCATTTGCAGGCGCGCGCCACCCTGATTCACGACAGCCATGCCCGCATGCTTGATTACGTATCGGAGCCGGTCAGTGCCATTGTGTTTAACCTGGGTTACCTGCCAGGCGCCGATAAAGCCCACGCTACTCAGACCGCCAGCACCCTGGCAGCGGTCCGGAGTGCCTTGACGCTGCTTGCGCCCGGTGGGTTATTGCTGATTGCCGTTTACTGGGGGCACGCTGCAGGCGTCAGTGAAAAAGCAGCACTGGACCCTTTCGTTGCGCAATTGTCGCCGGACCAATACCGGGTGCTCAGATATGAGTTTATCAATCGCGCGAATCCCGCGCCTTATTTGCTGGCCATTGAGCGCTTCACGCGCTGAGCCGGAGAGCGTCTGCATGTGCGGCCGCCGGGATGGGCCGACCGGCCTGCGTGCAGTGCATTCCGGCGGTCTTGCCATACCCTGATCGCACATCGTGCGATGGCGCAGCATGCAGCCAGCGCCGATCGTGCTGTCCAATTATCCTGGGCGGGAGGTATGGCAGCGTATTGTGCGGACCACGCTGTTCCTGAGGCGATGCTCTTTTCGCGCCCTTGGCCCCATAGGGCGGCTTGTTCTGCCTGGCTGTGCGGACACAGCCTGCGGCCAATAGCCAGTCAAGACAGGCGCCAGCGGTTACAGCGCAAACGCTGGTCTGACCGGCGCGCCAGGTCGTGGCAAATTAAGCATTTGCCTGGCCTCCTTGGGCGTCGCCGGCTCATAACCCATTTCACGCACCAGTCGGACAATTCTTTCGGTCAATTCGATATTGCTGGCCAGACGACCCTGCGAGTAATACAAATTGTCTTCCAGTCCGACCCGTACGTGCCCGCCCAGCAGCAATGAGTTGATGGCGCAGGGCAATTGCGCCGGACCAATGCCGCTGGCGCCGAAGATCGTCCCGGGCGGCAGGCACTCTACCATGAACTGCAGATTTTTCGGCGAGTAAGGCATGGCATTTTGAAAGCCCCGGTGCACGCCCATGACCAAGTTGACATAGGCGGGCTCCTCATCCGCGCCCATTGCGAGCAGCGTCGCTGTGTCCTGCAAAATATGCGTGGGGCTGAAAACTTCCCATTCGGGCTTGATACCGCGTTTTTTCATCTCGTCGGCCAGGAAGCGGCAGCGTGAGGGCGCGGTATTCATCAATATTTCTTTATTATCGAAACTGGCGATAATAGTGGTCGCGTCCAGCGTACACATTTCGGCGCCGGCCTCCATGCCCTTGATGCGTTCTTCCCAAAGCAGCTCCCACATGCCGTTTTCGTTCTGTCCGATCATCTCGCCATGGACGCCACCACCCGTCGAGTTGTTCAGGATAATGTCGCATTTGGCGCGAATGCGTGTGTTCATATCGTAATAAATATCTGGATTGCAGGTGGCGCCGTCATCCGGATTGCGCGCATGCAGGGCCACAATGCTCGCCCCGGCGTTATAGCAGTCATAGACGTCATCTGCAATTTCCTGCGGTTGCGTAGGCAGATTCGGGTTCTGGCTTTTATAGGCCATGCCGCCGGTCGGGGCGATGGTAATAATGACTTTAGGGGTGGTGCTCATGATTGCGCTCCTGCAGATTGTTGCACCAGTTTGCAGGCGGAATCTTCCAGTTTTCCATAAAGATCATCAGGCGAAAGCGTTTCAACTTTCCGATAATAATCCCACGGCGCTTTGGATTCGTCCGGTTTTTTTACCTGCATCAGGTACATCGGATTGGTAAGTCGGCCATCGGCACGCACGATGGCGTCCTTGGCGAAAAAGTCTTTGATGCGCTCGGTCTTGAAACGCTTCATGACCGCATCCGCATCGTCGGTTTTTAATGCGGCGACGGCGGCAAGATAATTGCTGACAGCCGAATAAGTCCCGGCCTGGATATAGGTCGGTATGCGGTCGGTGATTTTTTTGTATTCGGCTGTCCACTTGCGGGTGTCATCATCCAGGTCCCAGTAGAACGGCGTGGTCAGATACATTCCCTGGGTGACCTGCAAGCCCAGGGAATGGATGTCCGGGATAAGTACGGTTAAACCCACCAGATTCATTTGCGTATTCAGGCCGAATTCGTTGGCTGATTTTGCTGCGTTCACAAAGTCGCCGCCAGCGTTGGCCATGCCCAGGATCTTTGCCCCTGATGATTGCGCCTGCAATATATAGGACGAAAAATCGGATGCGCCCAGCGGCACTTTGACCGACCCTTTGATGGTGCCGTTGGCTTGCCTGACGACCTTGGATGTGGCCGCCTCCAGGGCATGACCAAAAGCATAATCGGTGGTAATGAAGAACCAGTCCTTGCCGCCATTTTTGACTACAGACTTGCCTGTGCCGTTAGCCAGCGCATCGGTCGAGTAGGTGTAGTGGATAATGTAAGGAGAGCATTGTTTGCCGGTCAGAGCCGATGTGCCGCCGCCGGTCGAGATAAACAGTTTTTTCTTTTCAGTGGCCACGTTGGCCATGGCCAGGCTGACCGCAGAATTGGTTCCGCCGATCAGGATATCCACTTTGTTCACGTCCACCCATTCGCGAGACTTGGCGGCAGCGACATCAGCCTTGTTTTGATGATCGGCATAAAGCAGTTCAATTTTCTTGCCGTCGATACTGCCGCCGGCGTCACGGATTGCCATGCGAATCGCCTGCACGCCACCCTGGCCGTCATAGTCTGCGTAGACTCCCGAGATATCGGTCAGAAAGCCGATACGGACGACATCATCGGAGATGCCGGCGGCCTGCGCCGCGCCTGTCGAAGCAAGCAACATGCCTGTCGCCCATGTGAGTGTGTCCGTCTTGTTCATCATTCTCTCCTTTTTATACTGACTCTCAGAACTGTGCCTGCGGCCAGGGCCCTGTGGCCGATCGCCGGCAGCGCTTTGGTTGATGCCGGGCAAGGTCCGACCCTGCCTGGCTGCTGTAATTTTTTTCCGGCGCCCCGACTGTCAGACGCCCAGATACCGGTGGATCTGCGAAGGGTCTTCGCGTAGCTGGCCGGCATCGCCCTCAAGCACGACCCGGCCTTTTTCCAGTATGACCAGTCGGTCTGCCTGATCCATCACCTTGCGATAGTTGCGATCCACCACCATGGTCGCCAGGCCGCTGGCGCGGATGAGTCCAATGACTCGCCAGATTTCTTCCACAATCAGCGGCGCCAGACCTTCGGTGGCTTCGTCCAGAATGATGGCATCCGGATTGGTCATCAGCGCCCGGCCAATCGAGAGCATTTGCTGTTCGCCACCGGAGAGCTGATCGCCCATGTTGTCCAGGCGCTCTGCGAGCCGGGGAAAGGTCTGCAGTATGCGATCGGTATCCCATGCTTTACTCCCGTCGCGGCCGGCGCGCGCGCACATCAGCAGATTTTCGCGCACGGTCAGGTTCGGAAATATGCCACGGCCTTCCGGTACGTAGGCAATACCCAACCGGGCTGCCTGGTAGGGGTGGGCGCCGGACATTTTCTGTCGCTGCAGTTCGATTTGTCCGCTGCGTTGCCTGACGTGACCCAGCAGGCTGCGTATCAGCGTGGATTTGCCCATGCCGTTGCGGCCCAGCAGGCCGACGGTTTCACCGCGCCTCAGGTTGAAGTCGATGCCGTGCAGCACGTGACTGGAACCGTACCAGGCATGGATATCGCGTGCCAGAATGATGTTGTCTGTCATCGTTGCGTTTGTCATGGCGCCAGGGCGGCCGAGCCGTCTGTTGCGTGCTCGCTCTCGCCCAGATAGGCTGTCTGCACGGCAGGATTGTTGCGAATGTCATGGGGCAGTCCGCTGGCCAGGACTGTCCCGTTGACCATGACCGTCAGACGATCGGCAACGGCAAAAACCGCGTCCATGTCGTGCTCGATCAGCAAAATGGCCAGATTCTTTTTCAGTTGGTGCAACAACGCCAGCATGCGTTCGGACTCTTCGGCGCCCATGCCTGCCAGCGGTTCGTCCAGCAATAGCACCTCGGGTTGCTGGGCCAGGCACATAGCCACTTCAAGTTGCCGTTTCTGTCCGTGTGACAGATTGGCAGCGATGGTCGCAGCCTGTCCGTTCAGTCCGGCCTGTTCCAGCGCGTGGTCGGCCATGTCAAGGCTACGCTGGCAATGTTGCGCAGCAGACCAGAATTGCCAGGGTTTTTGGATTTTCGCCTGGGCGGCAAGACGGCAGTTTTCACGGACGCTGAGCGGCAGGAAAATATTGTTGCGCTGATAACTGCGACCCAGGCCGGCTTGTGATCGTGCCGGCTGCGACCACTTGCTGATGTCTCTGCCACGCATATACACCTGGCCATCGCTCAGCGGCAGCTCGCCTGAGAGCAGATAGGTCAGTGTCGATTTTCCGGCGCCGTTGGTGCCGATCACCGCCAGGATCTCTCCTTCGAACAATTGCAGCGATACATTATTTACTGCAAGCAGCGCCCCGAATTTGCGGGTCACGTTCCTGGCTTCAAGTATTGCGGTTGTCATCGGATTGCGCCTCCCTTGTTTGCGTTGCGAGCACGCCATTCCCGCAGTTGACGGGGCAGGCCGACCAGGCCATAGGGCATCAGCATCACCACGAAAATAATAAAGCCGCCCAGCAGCAACTGCCAGTGCTTGGTGAGGGCGGTAAACCATTCTGACAGCAGCACGAAAGCAAAGGCGCCGATAATGGCCCCGCCCAGACTGCCCAGCCCGCCCAGAATAATCATGAGCAGCCCATTGCCCGAGTGGTGCCAGGACGCTATCTCGGGGCTGACGTAGCCATACTGCAACGAGAACAAGAAGCCTGCGAGGCCGGCAAAGGCGCCTCCAATAACAAAGCTGGCCAGCTTATATGCGTTTGTGTTGTAACCGGTGGCGCGCATCCGTTGTTCGTTATGTTTGATCCCGACGATCGCATGCCCCAGGCGCGATCTAAGCAGTTGCGCTAGCGCTGCTACCGTAAAGATTAATGCCGCTAGCGAAAACCAATAAAATTGATGGGTGTCTTCGAGGTCGACCAGGCGGAAGCCGAAGAGAGAGAACTCGGGACGAAAATAAATATACGTACCATCGCTGCCGCCGAAATACTCGATGTCATGGAAAACGAAATACACCATCTGGGCAAATGCCAGGGTCGCCATGATGAAGTAAATGCCGCGCGTGCGCATGACCAGCGCCCCGATAACGAGCGCGAGTATTCCCGACGCCGCTATCGAGGCCAGTAACAGCCACCAGCCATTGCCGGGGCCCGACTGTGGCGTCAGCATCGC
>DATGQC010000322.1:0-7270 GCA_035304425.1 Advenella sp. | reverse complement strand
CGGTATCTTTTCAGTTGTTTGGCATGCCTTCCGCTTTTTTGGTCCTCCATCTGCAGGAGCCGCCAGGACATGTCATGCAGCGATTGCTGGGCAGAACCTCGCCTTTTTCTCATTTTACCCGGGTCGGAAACCAGGTTTTCTATAGCGGCTCGCTTGATAAGACCAGTCTGCAACTGGTGGTCGACGTGGTCAGCGTCGATGCCACGCATGCACTATTGAGTGCCACGACAATGGCGTTTGCCGCCGGCCCCGGGCCAGCAATAGATCGATTGCGCCTGCCTGGCAGTCGCATGCTTGAGCTGTTGCCCGACGGCGCCACGCTGCTCATGGATATCTGCTATGCCGAGCGCGGCAGCACCTGCCATCAGGTCTATGCTTATACGCGTCTGAGTACCGAACAACTTGCCAGTTTATTGACGGCCACGCTGACTGCTGCCAACTGGCATGTCCAAAGCACTGCGGCGGGCCTTGCAAGCTGGACTCGCCATGCTCTAACGCTTCAATACTTCCTGGCCAATGTCAACGGCATTACGACGCTCTACCTGACGGCGCCAGCGATCTTGTGGTAGAGCGAGAGGAAAAAAATGCGAATTTTCAAATTAAGTCGCAACGCCTTTTTATTGCTTGCGGCTATTGCGGCAGGCCTGGCGGCCGCCTGGTTTGCGCGGCGTTATATACAGGACCATATCCGGGCGCTTGATGAGCAAGCCAAAGTGCGAACCGTGAGTCGGATCGTTGCTGATTATGATTTACCTGAAGGATTACGACTTGAGCGCTTGCATCTTGCGGTCATGCAGGTTCCGGCCAGTTGGGCTCCCAGTGGTAGCATTGCTCCCGAAGAGGTGGATGGCGTCGAAGGCAAAGTGGTGACCACCGCCGTACGAAAGGGCGATATTCTATTGCGTGCCAATCTGGCGCCCCGTCGACACGAAGCATTCTCACAGAAAGTGCGAACCGGCAGGCGCGCTATTACCATTCCGGTGGATGCCATCAATTCGGTTTCAGGCATGTTGGTACCAGGCGATCTGATCGATCTTTACGTGTCGTTTGAATACCGCCGCAAACGGATTACGGCACCTTTATTGCAGGGTGTATTGGTGCTGGCCACCGGCAGTGACAGCCGGCAGGCCGGTGTCGAGGGCGACGCGGATCAAGGCGCTGCCTTTTCAACGGTGACGCTTGACACTGCACCAGAAGAGGCAGCCAGGCTGGTGGCGGCCCGCCAGGCCGGCACCATCACGGCCTTGCTGCGACATCCGGGTGACGCCAAGGCCAGCAACAAGGGCGTCCAGGGAGATCTGGCGACGCTACTGGGTATTGCTAAACCGATACCCGTCACACGGACCAGGCCGGCAGTTATTTATGGCGATCAGCCGCAGCACAAACTTCCGGCGCTGGTTGCGGAGCAAAGGTCCGGCATGCCTGAGCTGTCCAAAGGGCTTATTGAACTGCCCGAGACGCAGGACATGGTCAGTGCGTGGATCAACTCGCTTCCTGGGGTCCGAGCGTCAGGCGGTGCCTCGCCGGTTGCGGCGGCGGTTGCCAAGGCAGATCAGTCAGGTCTCGATAATGACATTCGTAACATGGATTCGGCGCAGAGTCAGACATCGGCCGTTCCCGGGAATCAGCAGGAAGCGCCATGAAGCTTATATATGTATTTTTATTTTTTGTTGTTCTGGCCACCGGCGCGATCAAGCCGTCTCACGCAAATGAGCAGTCCATTTCGCAAATCACATTGCAGGTCGGCGACGTCAAGGTATTGCCATTGGTCGATCTGGCTCGCGTGGCCGTAGGCGACGGAAAAATCGTCAACGCGGTCACGGACGGTGAAAACGAACTGGTGCTGTTTGCCCGGGAGCCGGGACAAACCGTGCTGAACGTCTGGGATAAAACAAATCGAAGTCAGCAATTTCATGTGGTCGTTCGCGTTGCCGGGGAACAAAAGCTGCAACATGAGTTACGGCGTATGCTCAGTACGATCGGGCGGATTAACACCACACAGGTCGGCGACAAGATCATTGTCGAAGGAGACAATCTGAGCGATGCGGATCGCGAGCGGTTGCTGGTCCTTGTCAGGCATTTTCCACAAATTGTCGATATGACCAGTCAGATCGGCTGGGATCAGATGGTACTGCTCGATGTGCAGATTCTGGAGTTGCCTCGCAATATATTGCAGGAGCTTGGTGTCAAATGGGGCGCGCACGCTGGCGGATTATCTGTGGGCGCCGTCTGGGATACCGGATCGTCACGCCTGTTGGCCAGGCCGGGCGATAGCGTACTGAACGTTCCGTTCAGGGCCTTGTCGCCTGCCGGCTATTTTGGATTGAACGCGCTGCTGTCCGCTTCCCTTCAGACGTTGGCTCAGGAAGGGCAGGCAGTCATATTGGCCCAGCCGCAATTGATGGCGCGAAGCGGGGCGACGGCCGAATTTCTGGCCGGCGGCGAGGTTCCCTATGTGACGACCGACAAGAACGGCCAGAATCAGACAGTATTCAAGCCTTATGGGGTAAGCCTGCGCATTACACCGCGCATTCAGAAAAATGGCAATGTGAGATCAAAAATAGAAGTTGAAGTCAGCTCGGTAGATACGTCCATGGCGCTTAACGGTGGGCCTGCGCTCAAAACGCGGCGCACGGCCACAGAGTTCAACGTACAGTCCGGGCAGACGCTTGTTCTGGCTGGTTTTGTATCCCGTGATCAATTCCGCAATGCCGACAAGTTGCCCGGCATAGGCGATCTGCCTATTCTGGGCGCATTGTTTCGGTCAAACCGCTTTCAGCGTAATGAAACGGAGCTGGCCATATTTGTGCGACCTGTTGTGGTTTCGGCAGATAACCACGATCTGCAGAAACGCGCTGCCCGCTCACGCGCCATTATCGACGAGACGTTCAGGAACGCGCCGTTACTGAACACGCCAGTGACAGCGGACAGCGACAACGAATCGCCATCGGCGTCAGTAGCTGCCAAACGCAATCATCCCATCTGGATACCTGCAGGGCAGCGGTGGCAGTATTCGCGCGCGTTGCCGCCCGCGGACCGCATTCCTCCGTTGGCGGACGACAGCATTGTTGACATCGGCGACCAACGCAATGCACCAATGCGGGTGCGCCACTCGCGATGGAGGCCCATTCTGCGCCTGCAGTTGCCCGATATAGATCAAACTTTCTGAAGGTGGGACCGTGATTGTGATTGACATGCACTTTGAAGATGGAACATTTCAGCGTCGCCAATATACGTTACCGGCCATTGTAGGTAGGCAAAAGGATTGTCACATTTGTCTGCGCAGCTGGCGCGTGGCGCGGCGCCATGCTCGCCTGGTTCACCGGCAGGCCGGGATCTTTGTTGAAGATATGGGGACGCTAGCCGGCACGATTGTCAATGGCTTACGTATTACTGAGTATGGGCCTTTATCTGCGACAGACGAAATACTGGTTGGTCCTTGTCGCATGGTTATACGCGATGTAGGCCTTATCGATACGGTGTATACGCAGGACAATACCGCCGTCGCATATACCCATGGGCACGGGCGAGGCGACAGTATCCTGGCAGAACAGCGACCACCGGACACGCGGCATACGCCCCCGCACCCGTCATCTCGTGATACGGCCGGCAACGTTTGCAATGATTCACCCCTTAAACCGGCTCGTGTATCCGTTAATGAACCACACAATGACCGTCCTCAAGCAGGACAAGATCACGGTCCGTTAACGCCATGGGTTCCGACTGCGGGCCCGATCGAGACGCAAGTTGCGCCGCTGCCGGTCTCTGGGCAACAGGCTAGCGCCGGCGGCCACGAAGAACCGCGAGCAGGCCAGGCACGTGCTGCGCGTGATCAGCACTGGCAATTGCAGTTGCATGCCCGTCTGCTGCAGGCGCTTGATTTGCGTCGCAAGGACGTCTCCCAGATGACAGACTCGGCGCTGCGACTTGAGGCTGCGGCCATACTGGAGCGCATCCTGGCTGAAAATCTGGCATTGCCGGCCGATATCGACCGTGAACGCCTGAAGCAGAGTGTACTGGACGAAGCGATCGGGCTCGGACCGCTGGAGCCCTTACTGGCCGACCCCGCTATCACTGAAATCATGGTAAATCGCTACGATGAACTGTACATCGAAAAGGCCGGGCGACTGATACGCTATAACGGCGCATTCAGCAGCGAAAAATCGGTACTTGGCGTTATCGAGCGCATTGTGACGCCTTTGGGGCGCCGGGTGGACGAAAGCTCACCAATGGTTGATGCACGTCTGCCGGACGGCTCGCGCGTGAACGCCATCATTCCGCCAGTTGCCTTGCGTGGCGCCAGCCTGACCATTCGCAGGTTTCCTCAGTTTCGACCGAACATGCAGGATCTGCTGCGCCTTGGCTCGCTTGATATCGCCATGCAGCAATTTCTCACGCTGTGTATCCGGCATCGCAAGAATCTGATTGTCTCGGGCGGAACCGGTTCCGGCAAAACAACCTTGCTCAACATTTTGTCCAACTGCATACCCGAACATGAGCGAATTATTACGATTGAAGATGCGGCGGAGTTACGCTTGAATCACAACCACCTGGTCTCACTTGAAGCACGCCCGGCCAACCTCGAAGGCAAAGGCCAGGTGTTGATTCGCGACCTGGTCAGAAATGCCCTGCGCATGCGGCCCGACAGAATTGTGGTGGGCGAATGCAGGGGGGGAGAAGCGTTTGATATGCTGGCGGCAATGAACACCGGCCATGAAGGTTCCCTGACAACCTTGCATGCCAATACACCAAGAGACGCACTGGCGCGTCTTGAGACGATGATCCTGATGGCGGGTATGGATCTGCCTTTGGCAGCTGTTCGGGAGCACATTGCCGGCAGTATCCATTTCGTTGTGCAGCAAAGCCGCCTTGCATGCGGCAGACGCGTGATCACGTCGATTACCGAAATCTGCGGATTGGAAAGCGGTGTCATCAAATCGCAGGAGATTTTTCGTTTCGAGCGCAAAGGCGCGGGCGCCTTTATCGGACTGGGGATTGCGCCAGACTGTTTCGATGCACTACGCGCGCAGGGCATCCCGATTGATATGCAGATGTTCAGTCAACGCACGCCAGCCACACCCGCTGCCAATGCACTCGTGTCGCCGGACAGTCAACAGTCTGGAGCGCAAACATGGTTGCCGGAGTGTTCGCCATGATCTGGGCAGTGCTGTTGTTTGTCGTGGTGTTTATTGCCGTTCTCTTTATATTGCTGCAGCAAATAGCTGGCCGCATACTTAAAAACTGGGAAGATCGCATCAAGACAGATACAACCCGCCGGCTACAGGACTTCTTTATCTTTATTGATCCGGCGGCGCTATGGTCGGGCAATGTCGTGCTTTCGCTGTCGCTGGCGCTTATCACCTGGGCACTCAGCGGTTTATGGTGGGCAGGCATGGGGGTTGGTTTGCTCGTCTTTCTGGCGCCGAACTGGCTGGTAGCCAGATTGCGCCGGCGACGCCTCGCACAATTTGACGGCCAATTGCCCGGTATGCTGCTGGCGCTTGCCGGCGCCCTGCGAGCCGGAGCAGGCGTGCACGCCGCAATCGGTCAGATAACGAGCCAGGCAGCGACACCGCTCTCCCAGGAGTTTGGCCTCGTACAGCGACAGCAAAGATTGGGCATCTCCTTTGAACAAAGCCTTGATGATCTCTTTGTGCGAATGCCTTCAGAATCTACGGGGTTGCTTGTGTCGGCATTAAAAATTGCGACTCAAAGCGGCGGCAATCTTGCAGAGGCCCTGGAACGCATCGCCCAGACGCTGCAGGCTCGCCAGCAAATACAGGGACGAATTCGTGCGTTGACGTCGCAGGGGAAAATGCAGGCCTGGATTATGGCCGGATTGCCATTGCTATTGATGATTGTGCTGAGCATGCTGGATCCGGCAGCCATGCACCCGATGTGGTTCCATCCGGCTGGATGGCTCATCTTGGCGATTATCTTTTTGCTGGAAGCGATAGGCGTCTGGCTTATTCGCAAAATTGTGAATATCGATATTTAGGAATGGAAAAATGGCATTCTGGATCAGTTGCATGTTCACGGGTATTTCCATCTGCCTCGGCCTTTATCTGTTGCTGCTGCCGGCACGCAATAAGATCGTTGTGCCACAGGTCTATCAGCAAAAAAAAATATTGGTATTGCTCTGGCCGTGGGTTCACGTGCTGGGACGCGTCCTCATTCCATTCATGTCATGGAGATATCGTGCGCGTTTGCTGTCATTGTTGCGTCGTGCCGGGCTTGAGCAGGTGGCGCAGATTGACCATATTGCCGGTATCCAGTGCCTGTGCGCCTGTTGTGCTTTTGCCGGTACTGTACTCATACAAGCGCCGCAATTGGGTGGGCGTTTCATCTCCGTGCTGGTAATTGCCGTTGTTATGGCGATGGCAGGTTCGGCGCTGCCGCTGCTGTGGCTGCGAGAACGTGGAGTCAGGCGCAAGCAGCGGATCTTGCGTGAATTACCGTTCCTTCTGGATATGACGACCTTATGCGTAGAGGCCGGGCAGAACGTGCAGAGCGCGTTGTATTACACGGCGAATCTGGGTTCACCGGGTATTTTGCGTGATGAATTGAATTATTGCCTGAACGAAATACGCGCTGGCAAGCCCCGCATTGATGCACTGAAGGCGATGGCCACGCGTACCGGTGCCGCGGAAGTCTCGCTATGGGTTGCCGCCATTGCGCAGGCGGAAAGTATGGGTATGTCGCTCGGTCCGTTACTGCGTTCGCAATCGGATCAGCGCCGGCAGGAACGTTTTAACCGTGCCGAAAAACTGGCTCTGGAAGCACCGGTGAAAATGCTTTTGCCGCTGGTTTTCTGTATTTTTCCCTGCACTTTTATAGTGCTGGCGTTTCCCATCGTCATGAAAATTCTGCAATCCGGAGTGTGAATGCGCTTATCGTCCACCTATACCTTGATCACATTTGACCGATTTTTCCAACGTTTTACAGGCTTGATTGGAAGCAAGACCATCCATCCCCGGCATGTTTTTCACTTCGTTCCCTGCAATAGCATCCATACCGTCGGCATGGCTGTTCCGCTCACAGTTATCTTTCTGGACAGGCAATTGCGTATTCTGCGCGTTATCTTTCATTTGGCGCCACTGCGTGTGGCTTGGGATAAAAGAGCGTGGTCGGTGCTTGAACTTCGCGCAGGGTCCATTACCTCGAACCGGCAAGCCCAGCAGCTTGTTGCTTCGCTATTGCCTGCCAATATGATCTGATCCATAGCGGATCATCATCAATATACCCAGGCCGGACCGGCTCAATACATTAG
>DATGQC010000321.1:0-4681 GCA_035304425.1 Advenella sp. | reverse complement strand
TGTCTTGCAGTGATTTAACCACTAAAATAAAAGGTTCTTTGATCGGCGACAAGCAATGTTCTAAGTACAATTGCGATAATTGTCCATTCTCTTTTTTATTCCCTGAAGGTACGTTTTACAATGGCCGCATTTCTGGAAGGCAAAGTTCTTAGCATCCACCACTGGACAGACAGACTGTTCAGTTTTACCACCACCCGTGATCAGGCATTGCGTTTTTCCAACGGGCATTTCACCATGATCGGCCTGCCTGTCAATGGCAAACCGTTGTTGCGTGCGTATAGTATTGCCAGCGCCAATTATGAAGATCACCTGGAGTTCCTTAGCATCAAGGTGCCCGACGGCCCGCTCACCTCGCGCCTGCAGCATATTCAGGTAGGCGACAACATTATTGTGGGTCGCAAGCCCACGGGAACATTGCTGGTGGACTATCTGCTTCCCGGCAAGCGTCTGTATATGCTGGCTACCGGCACCGGGTTGGCGCCCTTCATGAGCCTGATTCGCGATCCGGAAACCTATGAGCGTTTTGACGTGGTCATCCTGGTGCATGGGGTGCGTTTTGCCAACGAACTGTGCTATCACGACTATATTACGAATGAATTGCCCAGGCATGAGTTCCTGGGCGAAATGGTGTCGGAAAAGTTGAAGTACTATCCGACGGTCACGCGCGAGGCATTTCGCAATGAAGGCCGGATCACGGCGTTGCTGGAGTCCGGCAAGCTGTTCACGGATCTGGGGGTGCCCCCGCTGAACCCCGAGACTGATCGGGCCATGATTTGCGGCAGCCCCGAGATGCTGCGCGATCTGAAAACGGCGCTGGAGCGGCGTGGCTTCAGCGAAGGCAACACTTCGCGCCCCGGCGCATTTGTGATCGAAAGGGCATTCGCCGACCAGTAACCAGGCTTATCGACCAGGCGCCGATCCGGCGTGTCCGTGACAAGACATGGCGGCGCAGCGACCTGCCATGGCGTTTTTGTTACCGCAGGCGTTGGCATACAGGTGACAGCGCCTGACCGCCATCAAGCGCGAAAGCAGGGCTGGCGGCAAGTCAATCTCAGCATGATGGCGCGGTTGCGCTTATGCGGGCTTTCTGGCCGGCCGCATAAGCGTTAGCGATTTGCGCGCGCGCGTGCAGGCGACGTAATACCGGTTGCGTTCCACGTCGGGGGCGTCGGTCTGACTACGGAACGTCGTGTCGGCTGTGTCATAGACCAGTACGTGATCATATTCATGCCCTTTCGCCTCGGTGACGGTCAGTAGCGGCACGCCGCCCCGTGTGCTGCAACGGGCCGCCACGGCTGCCAGTACTGCGGGCCATGCCCGCAGGGGCATCGGCTGCCGCTGCAAATACATCAATAATCCTTCCCAGCCCTGCAGAAGCGATTCGTCCAGCAGCCGCTGGGGCGTGCTCAGATTGCGGAACAGATCGGCCTGTCGCGCAAACGTCTGCAGGGCATCCGCAGCGCCGGCCTCAGGCAGGGGCGGGGTGGTCAGCCACTGCTGCAGGGCATGCTTCAGGCTGGTGCCGAACACCGATTCGCGAGAAGCGAGCCAGTTTTCCATATACATGCGCAGACTGCCGGGCGTTAGCCCGTTTTGCGCCAATTCACGCACCGTGTCGGGCGCCAGGCAGCCGGGCAGCGAAGAAAATTGTCGTAAGGCCAGCGGGAGCGCACGCAATGTTGCGCTGGCTTGCGGAAAACGCAGGGCATACAGGATGGTCGCAATGCCGATGGCCGGCGTGCTGGCCAGCGGCCAGGCCAGTTTGATCGAGGCCGGGGCGTGACACAACAGGGAAAATGCCGCGCGAATGCGGTCCGGACCATGCCGGCAGATAATACTTTGTTTGCCCAGGGGCGCCAGCGCGCTGGCGTCCTCCCAATTACCACTACAGTAGGTCACGGGCGTATCTGCTGCGATACCAGAGGTAATGGCCCGCTGCGTCAGCTCTCCTGCCAGCCTGGCCAATTCCGGACCGAAGCGGTAGCTGGTCAGACTGTTTACCCGCCTGGCGGAAAAATCCCGGACAAAGGCATCGAAAACCAGTTCCGTATTGGCGCCGCGCCAGGCAAAGATGGTCTGGTAGCGGTCGCCGACGGCCATCAGCCTGTGGGCGTGCCGGCCGATACGCGACAGCAGCATCAGTTGCAGAGGCGTGGTGTCGTGGAATTCGTCGATCAGCACAAACCGGTAGGCAGCGGCGCTGCCCGGCAGTTCGGCGCCATTATCCAGCGCTTCCAGCAAATCATAGGCCGCCTCGGACACCAGACGAAAACCATACATGCCTTTGCTGCGCTCTGGCTTATAGGCCGGATCCAGCAGGGTCTCGTCCGGATCGCTCGCTTCGGGTTTCCAGTGGGCGCGCAGGGCATCATAGCGGCGGAAAACGGCGCGCACCAACTCGGGCGGGTGATGCAGGCCATCGCCGAAAGCAGCCTGCTCTTGCTCTGTCGAGTCGGCCCGCCAGGCCAGAGATGCCCGGTAATAGTCCAGGTCGGACATGAGTTTGTCCATGGCGTCTGTCGACAGGGCCGGCGCCTGCAGTGTCACGGCATCATCCTGTTCCGCCCCATCCTGCAGATCCTGGCAGACCTCGCTCACGAGTTCGGGCAGCAGATCGTTCACAATGGCATGGCGATCAAGCACATAGCGTTCATCGCCCAGACGCCGCAACAGGAAGTGCGCCAGACCGTCAATGGTAAAGATATGCAGATTCGTATTGGATCCGGGCTCCAGGTCGCGCGCGCGCATATAGTTCTGCAGCACGTCACGGCCGGCGCGGCTGAAGGTGACCAGCAGTGTGCGGCCCTGCGCCACGCATTGCGCCGCTTCCCGGGCAATTAACGTGGTTTTGCCGCTGCCCGCCACCCCTTCGATCAGTAGGGCGCGATCAGGGTATTGATCAAACAGAAGGGGAGAATTTACCATATTGAAAATAAATAAAAGATTAACTGCATGAATGTATACCGAAAGTAAATTCTCAAATAACTGCTGCTGCCTTGAGGCTGTCTGCCGGAGTCGTCATAATAGCAATAATCAGGGTGACGAGCGGCTCAAATACGCGGGCCGCAGCACCCGACATCGACAAATCATCAATCAGGAGCCAATATGACCGACCGTACCCAGGTTCACAGCCTTCAGATCGCCACCGTGCTGAAAAATTTCGTTGACCAGGAAGCCCTGCCGGGCACTGGCGTTGACGCCGACGCGTTCTGGAAGGGACTGGATGCGCTCATTAACGATCTGGCGCCGGAAAACAAGGCATTGCTGGTCGAACGCGACCGTATCCAGGCCAAAATGGATGAATGGTACCGTCAGCATCCGGGCAAGATTGCCGATATGCAGGCCTATAAGGCCTTCCTGAAAGAAATCGGCTACCTGAAAGACGCGCCCGAAACCGTGCAGGTCAATACCAGCAATGTTGATTATGAAATTACCAATCAGGCCGGTCCGCAACTGGTCGTGCCCATCACCAATGCCCGCTACGCGCTGAATGCGGCTAATGCCCGCTGGGGCAGCCTGTATGATGCCTTGTACGGCACCGACGCGCTGAGCGAAGAAGATGGCGCGACGCGCGACGGCGGCTACAACCCGAAACGCGGTGAAAAAGTCATTGCCTTTGCCCGTGATTTCCTGGACCAGACTATTCCCCTGCAAAACGGCTCGCACAAAGACGCCACAGCCTATACCGCAGAAAACGGTACGCTGTCGGTGACCTTGGCCGATGGCGGCAAAACGTCGCTGGCCGATGCGCAACTGTATCTGGGCCACCGGGGTGACGCGGCAGCCCCAGAGGCGCTGATTTTCCGCCAGAACGGCCTGCATTTCGAAGTGCAAATCGACAAGTCCAACCCTATCGGCAAACAGGACAAGGCCGGAGTCAAGGACGTCCTGCTTGAGGCTGCGCTGTCCACCATCATGGATTGCGAAGACTCGATCGCGGCCGTGGACGCCGAAGACAAAGTGCTGGTGTATCGCAACTGGCTGGGCCTGATGAACGGAACGCTGGCTGAAGAAGTGTCAAAAGGCGGCAAAACCTTCACCCGTAAACTCAATCCCGATCGCCAGTACACCGCCAAGGACGGCAAACCGGCCACGCTGGCCGGCCGCTCGCTGATGTTCATCCGCAACGTGGGCCATCTGATGACCAACCCTGCCATTCTGGACAAGGACGGCAATGAAACGCCCGAAGGCATCCTGGATGCCGTGTTTACCACGCTGGTGGCCATGCACGACTTGAAGCGCGACGGCGGCAATTCGCGCAAGGGGTCCATCTATATCGTGAAGCCCAAAATGCACGGTCCTGACGAAGTGGCGTTTGCCAGCAAACTGTTTGGTCGTACCGAACAGTTGCTGGGTCTGGCGCCCAACACCATCAAAATGGGCGTGATGGATGAAGAGCGCCGCACCAGCGCTAATCTGAAAGCGTGTATTGCAGCCGCTGCGGATCGCGTGGCGTTCATCAATACCGGGTTCCTGGATCGTACCGGCGATGAAATGCACACGTCCATGGAAGCAGGTCCCATGATCCGCAAGGGGGACATGAAAAAATCGTCCTGGATCGATGCCTATGAAAAACGCAACGTGCTGTTCGGCCTGGCTTGCGGGCTGCAGGGCAAATCGCAGATCGGCAAGGGCATGTGGGCCATGCCCGACCTGATGGCCGATATGCTGGCGCAAAAAG
>DATGQC010000320.1:0-4485 GCA_035304425.1 Advenella sp. | reverse complement strand
GTTGCCGACATTCATCAAGTCATCGAACGGGTGATCCGTATTCTGGCCGGTTCGGGTGAACTGATGCTGCCGGATATGTCCAGCGAGATGGATATCAATTCACTGATTGTGGTGGCCCATGATATTTCGCCGGGTGACATGCTTAAGCTGCGGGGCGGACGCTTCGCTGCGTTTGTTACCGATCTTGGTGGCCCGACATCGCACACGGCCATCGTGGCGCGCAGTATGAACGTCCCCGCAGTGGTGGGTCTTGGAAATGTCAGAAGTCTGGTGCACGACCGGGATATGCTGATCGTTGATGGTGAAAACGGTCTGGTGTATGTCAATCCGACTCCGGAGATCCTGGATTTCTATCAGCGCAAGCAGGAGGCGTTCATTCAGGAGCGGGCGCAGCTGATCCTGTCCAAGGATGAGCCTGCCATCATACTTGACGGCAAACGGATTCGGCTTGAAGCCAATATTGAATTGCCTCATGAAGTATCGCAGGCCCTGGACATGGGGGCCGATGGCATCGGGCTGTTTCGCAGCGAATTTCTGTTTATGGGCAGGCAAATTCTACCAACCGAAGAAGAACAGTTTGAGGCCTATGCGCATGTATTGCGCGCCATGCCGGACAAACCAGTAACCATCCGCACGCTGGATCTGGGGTCCGATAAGACGCTGGATGGCGAAGCCACGGTCGCAGTCAATCCGGCGCTGGGCTTGCGGGCAGTGCGCTATTGTCTATCGCGACCTGACATTTTTGCTACCCAGTTGCGCGCGTTGTTGCGCGCGTCGGTGTATGGCCGGCTCAGAATTCTGATTCCCATGCTCTCGCATATGCATGAGCTGCATGCCGTGCGCGATGCCATCGAGTCGGCAAAAAAAGAGCTGGATGCCGCCGGTATGCGCTATAGCGATAATATCGAACTGGGCGCCATGGTCGAAATTCCGGCCATTGCCATTGCTATTGAGCCTTTTCTTAAAGCGCTGGATTTTGTTTCGATTGGCACCAACGATCTGATTCAATACACCCTGGCTATTGATCGGGTCGACAATGAGGTGTCTGACTTGTACGATCCTTTGCACCCGGCTGTGCTGCGGTTGATTTCGCAGACCATCCAGGCAGGCGAACGCGTTGGCAAGAGCGTGGCGATCTGTGGTGAAATGGCGGGGGATGCCCGATACACCAAGCTGCTGCTGGGGTTGGGGCTGAACGAGTTTTCCATGCATCCACAACAATTGCTTGATGTCAAGAAACTGGTCAGGACATCCCATACCAATGCCTTGCGCACCAAGATTGCCACAGCGCTCAATCGCGCTGAATCGATAGATTTGAACAGCCTGGGCATCTGATCCGCCCAGGCGCCTGGGCGGGTCCGAGGTGTCTGAGTTCGATGCCTTCAGGGTAGCTGTTTTTACATGCTGCAGGATTGATCAGGCCCCGCTGAGGCCGGGTATCTGCAAAGCAGGGTTCGCCGGTGGCTCCAGGGGATGCGCTCATCTGGATGAACGTTGCCAGGATTCCCATTGACAGGGTATTCAGACCGGACGGTCAGATCGCCGTCGAGGCTTATGCGGAAAAAAGGACAGCTCGGTGTCCTTTTTCATTTTGCGGCTATCGGTTTTTCGCGCTGACGTTGTTGCACAAAGGGCTGCCTCTCTGGCGCCATCAGCAAAGGTCCGGGGCTTTGCTGCTCTTCCTGAAAAAGGGCCAGGCCCTCCCGGCAAGGTGCTGCGTGGGTCGGGCCTAAATTCAGTTGTGATAACCCTGTTCGCCGTGAGAGCTGATATCCAGACCCTGGCGCTCCTGGTCTTTGTCCACACGCAATCCACCGGTGACCAGGGCCGCTATTTTAAGTGCAACGAAGCTTACAACGGCGCTCCAGATGATGGCAATCACGATGCCTTCAATTTGATTGAACAGCTGGGCGGGAATCATGCCGGCTTCATCCAGGCCCGGCCCGCCCATTGCTTTGGCATTGAATAACCCCGTCAGGATCCCGCCGACGATACCGCCCACGCCATGTACGCCGAACACGTCCAGCGAGTCATCGGCCTTGAGCAGACGTTTCAAGCCATTGACGCCCCAGACGCAGAACAGGCTGGTCACGGCGCCGATAATCAGCGCGCCTATCGGATCAACCAATCCTGCAGCGGGCGTTATGCCCACCAGGCCGGCGACAGCACCAGAAGCGCCGCCCAGCAGGGAAGGCTGCCCCTTGAATTTCCATTCGGCAAGAATCCACACGACGATGGCGACGGCCGTGGCAAGAAGCGTATTGAATATCGCCAGCGCTGCCTGGTTGTTGGCGCCCAGTGAAGAGCCGCCATTGAAGCCGAACCAGCCGACCCACAGCATTGCCGCACCGATCATGGTCATGGGTAGATTATGCGGCTGCATGGCTTCCTTGCCATAACCAATACGCGGCCCGACGACATAAGCGGCGACGAGTGCGGCCACACCAGCGTTGATATGCACCACGGTGCCGCCGGCAAAATCCAGCGCATCGCCAAATAGCAGGCCCTTTTCGGCCCAGATCATATGGGCAATGGGAATGTAGGAAAACGTGAACCAAATCGCCATGAAAATAAGCACGGCAGAGAACTTGATGCGCTCGGCAAAGCCGCCCACGATAAGAGCGCAGGTGATACCCGCGAAGGTGGCCTGGAACGCAACGAATGTCAATTCCGGGATGGTGCCCGCCAGCGCATAGGTGTCGGCAGGCAGGTCGATCACGCCGGACAGAAAAGCCTTCGACAGGTCGCCAAAGAGGGCGTTCCCGCCAGAAAAGGCAAGGGAATAGCCGTAGACAAACCACAGGATCGTGATCAGGGCGAAGGTCACCAGCACCTGGCTCATCAGCGAGAGAATGTTCTTGCTGCGAACCAGGCCACCGTAAAACATGGCAAGACCGGGAACAACCATAAACAGCACGAGGATGGTGGACACGCTTACCCAGACTAAATCGGCGCTTTGCATTTTCAATTTCCTTTCAATACAGGTGATAGGGAGCGACGGGCTTACAGCGCCGCATTGCCGGTTTCGCCGGTGCGAATCCGGATGACTTGTTCCAGGTCAGTCACGAAAATTTTTCCGTCACCGATTTTGCCGGTGGTGCCGGACTGGCAGATGGTTTCAATGGCCTGTTCTACCTGATCGTCGGCGACGGCCGTCTCCAGCTTGATTTTGGGCAGGAAGTCGACGACGTATTCTGCACCGCGGTATAGCTCTGTGTGACCCTTCTGCCGGCCAAAACCCTTGACTTCTGTAATGGTCAGCCCCTGGATGCCGATTTCGGCCAGACCTGCACGAACTTCATCCAGTTTGAATGGCTTGATAATGGCAGTGATCAGTTTCACAATGTTCTCCCAAAAATGACGTTTGTCTTTAAGGACCGGTTGTCCATGGCCTCTTAAAAGCAATAGTTGTGCCAGTTTTCTTTGCCTTGCACACCGATGTTGGAGCACACAAATGATGCATAAATACATGTGCTCATGCGCGTGTGCCCGATGTTGGTGCGTTAAACGAGAGGTTGTAGGCTGCGCTTGCAAAATGTGCCGGGGCGGTGCCGCCATTCATTGTCTTAGTGCATGGTTTGTAACCGGGAGGAATGACCGCAGGCCGGTTCAGACGATATTCAGCTTATGTCGCCGGTGAAATTACAGTAAAATCGTGAAACAAATTCTCTTTTTAATTGATGAGGTGAAGCCTTGAAGAACGTATCCAAATTCAGTCTCGTAGCCATGTTGTCCGCCGCTGCCTTTATTGCTGGTTGTGATAATAGTTCTGATACAGCAGAGACCACGCAGGCGCCTGCGGCAACCGAGTCGGCTGTGGACCAGGCCAAGCAGGCAGCAGATAAGGCAGCCGAAGAAGCGAAAGTTGCTGCCGAGAAAGCCGCTGAAGCAGCGTCGGAGTCAGCCAACAAAGCGGCCGATGCCACTCAGGAAGCGGCAGATAAAGCGGGTGAAGCCGCTGGCAATGCGATGGAGTCTGCCAAGGAAGCAGCCAGCAGCGCTCTGGAGTCGGCCAAAGAGGCAGGTTCAAATGCGGCTGATGCAGCCAAGGAATATGCCGACACTGCCATGAAGTCGGCCAAAGAAGCGGCGGAATCGGCCAAACAAGCCGCCTCTGATGCCATGGAAGCGGTAAAAGAGAAAACATCTGGTGCAACCCAGCCGGCCGGCGACACGTCTGCCACCACGCCAACTGAAACAGCGCCAGCCGACAGCACACCGACTGCGCCGACAGAACCGGGCACCGAGTCAAAACCGCAGTAAGCCATTGCTTGTCAACCCGCCGAAAGGCGGGTTGATGCTTTGGGCCCTGGCCATATGCGAATGATTGTGCAGAGGGCGCCAGGAGGCGTCAGGCGCTGCGGCGAGTTCGCACTGGCCTGGACCGTCTTGCTTGCCTGGTTTCATCGTGGCTGTTTACATGGCGCCAGCCTGGCGCCATGAGCGGCGCCGTGGCGTATGGCGTACCAGGCTGATACCGGGGAG
>DATGQC010000319.1:0-7660 GCA_035304425.1 Advenella sp. | reverse complement strand
CCCTCGAAAGCATCAATGGTTCCTTTTCTATTCATCGTACGCACCACCTGCAGCAGTTTATCCTGATTGCCGATCTGTTTGTAGCCGCGTAGCAACAGCTTCTGGATATGGTCCTGATTCGCGCCGCCGGCTTTTGCCAATGGCTCCAGCAAGGCCAACGCCTGCTTGGATTCGCCTTGCTCCAGCAACATTTCCGCGCGGATGGTCGTCGTGGCGTCCTGCATCCTGGGATTGCCCTGCGCCTTCGATTGCGCAGTCAGCAGCAACGCGTCCCGTTCGGCATAGCGCGACTGGTTGTGCGCTGCCTTGGCTGCCGCCAGACTGGCCAACGCCTGCCGGCCACTGTCACGACTGCGATTGAGCAGACGGGTCAAATCCTTCTCTGCTGGGCTGCTCCGCCCTTCCAGCAATTCTACCCAGCCCCGTTCCAGCAGGTCGTAATCCTTGCGGGTGTGGCGGCGCTCATTCCAGTTGCGCCATCGTGTTGGCGCATCCAGCACAACGCCGATAAAGCGAAATAACAGGTAAAAAACGAAAAAGGCGATGACAATAAAAACCAGCCCGGCAGCCAGCGATACCGTGCGACGCTCATCGCCGGTCACGACCATGAAATAGCCGCTGGAATCGCGCAGCAAGAGCGCGGCAGCAACAGCGACAACAAACAGGACAAGTAATTTCAAACTGGTTCGCATGCATTACTCCTGTCCGGGATTCATCGATTTAAGCTGCTTGCGGGTTTCCTGGACCGCCTTCACACTCTGCGTGATGGGTGGCAACGGCTGCCTCACACCCGCCTTGAGCAGTTGCTGAAGCTGCGCCAGCGCCTGTTGCGTTTCGACTGAATCCTGATTGAAACTTTGCTTGACCCCCTTGACGACAGTTTCAAGCGATGAAGTCCAGATACCCTGCTGTCCATTGAGCAGCGCCTGTTGCGCAAAATGCAAATGCTGCTTCAGGTTGCCCCGCAACTGGGCAGCCTGATCAACCGTCAATAGCGTCTGATTCGGATCGGCCAGTTTTTCTACGCGGACAATGCCGCCAAGATCGGAACGCAATCCGTTCCAGGCCGCAGCCGGCCAGGTCTTCACCTCGTTCCAGGCACGTTCATACCAGACATCCGAAGATGCGGCCGGATTCGAAGCACTGGCGCCTCCCTCTGGGGACGTCATGTCCGAAGACTGTCCGGCCATGGGCTGGGCGCCTGCCTGGTCAGGCGTCAGCATCGGGAGCACATCCATTTTTCCGACTAACGCCGCGACTTGAGCAAATTGAGCATCCACACCAATGACAGGCGCCGATTTCAAGGTAACGATATCGGCCGCCAGGGCGCCACGCAGTCCTGCCAGCACCGGCGCGTCCGCCTGGTCTATGGCCTTGATTGCGGTTTCCAGCGAAGTGACTGCATTGTCAAGGTTGCCGGCGATCGCAAGCTCATTCTGCGCCATGGTAACCAGCCGATTCACATCATTGACGACAAAGCGTGTCGTCTCGTCGCGCGAGGCCTGCAGACGGCTCGCTTGCAACTGTTGCAGTTGCTTCTGCGAAGACTCCAGCTGGTCACGCAACGCAATGATTTGCGCCGACTGGCGGTCAAGCTGATCGCGGATATCGGCAGGCAATGAACCGGTAAAAGCGCTGGCGGCCGGTTGTGCAGCCGAAGGCGCGCCGGACGACGCCTGGGGCGTATCTTCATCTTCGGCGGTGCCTGCTGCAGCTGCACCCGTGGCGCCCTGACCAGGCGCGTCGGCTGTAGCGGTGGCTTCGGTCGATGCATTATCGGAGGGGTTTGCTTTGGAGGTGGTACTGGATGACTGCGCTGTTGCACTATCGTCTGGCGCTGCCTCCGCCTGGGTGGGCTCGCTATTGCTTGCCGCAGGCCCGGCGGGCGTACTGCTGGCACTGCCGCTGACCTCATCCTGAGCAGGCGAAGCTGGATCAGTTGGCTCTGCGCTATCCGCAGCAGTGCGGGCATCGCTGTCGCTTGCCCTGGTCGTGGTTGTACTGGCACCCTGAAGCGACTGCGCATCACCCGTTGCGTCCGATGCTGAAGTGGATGAACCGGCTGTGCCATCTGCGGCAGGCGCCTGATCTGCTTGGTCCGCATCCGACGCCGGCGGCGTGGCAGGCGCCGACGAGGCAGGCTCAGTGGCAGCCGGAGCGCTGCTCTCTGGCTTGGACTGATTGTTCTGGGCATAGTAATAACCGCCTGCGGCGATGGCAGCCACAACCACAAGCGCCGCGATCAATGGCCCTTTGGTGCCGTTGCCGGCTTTGCCTGCGTTATCCACCGGGGGTACCGCTGCGCCTGCAACCGACTTGTCCCCGGCTGCCGCATCGCGCTTATCAGTGTGCGCTGTCGCTTTCTCTGGCGTCGCTTTCTCGTTTGCTAGCTCTACATCCGTCACCGTATCCGGCGCTACGCTGCCTGGCTGTCCATGATGGCCAGCCGCTTCCGGTTTTTTTTCATTTTCCGTAGTTCGCGCGTCGTCCTGTTTTTTTTCCATGTTTTTCAATTCCTTACTATCCAGAAAACCAATACACCGCTTGGCGATACGTTCGTGAAAGAATTGTACATTGTAGTGGATTACGGCAGGCTTTTAATCCGAGATTGTAACGGTGTGGAAAATTGCGTCGTCCCGTGGCAATGCCTGTGCGATGCGCAGTGCGCCGGCGCTCGCCCTGGGCAGTTTTTGCTGCCAGGCCTGCCTCAGGCTATCGCCCTGCCCTGCATGGGTCACCACGAAGGTCGTGGATTGCGCAAGCGCATCCGCATTGATCTGCGCGGCGAGCAGATTATCGACAAACGCCTGTATGCCCTGGGGGCTGGTCAGCACCACGTACTTTTTTTCTGCCGGATCGGCAAACAACGTGCGCATCTGCCGCTGTTGCCGCGCATCCCACTGTCTGGCCTGCCGCGTGTACAGCGGCAGGCGCGTGACGTCAATTGACAGCGCCTGCAATTGCCGGGCAAGCCAGGGGTTGCCGCCGGCGCCGCATACAAGCAATACCGATCTCAGGGTGGCGAACAGGGCACTGTCCTTCAACCGGGCCAGAAAACCGCTGGAATCATGGGGTTGATTGCAGGCAGGATACAGAATGTGCTGTTGGGCAACGCCCCGGCGCTGCAACGCCTGCCCAGTGCCCGGCCCCACGCAACCGGCATGCTGCCCTTGCGGCCAATGCATGCCTTGTTCAGCCAGCAGGTCAAAAAAGCAGTCAGCGGCAAAACCACTGACAAAAAACACCAGGTCGAACGCAGCCGGATCAGGCGCCGAATCGGACATGGCGATGCGCTGCAATGTCAAAGCCGGCAACACGACAGTGCGCAGCCCAGCCTGTTCGAAACGCAGCTGCAAGGCCTGGTTTTTTCCTTGTGGTCGCGTGAGAACGACCGTGGCGGGCGGACGAGACACAAGCCGGACTCACGCCTTGTCGGCGTGGATCTGCGATGACTCCTGCAGGGCTGCCAGTATCTCGTCAGCCCCCTGCTCCCGCAGCGCCTGCGCTACCTCGACACCCAATTGATCCGCGCCTTCCGCACCGGCTGTCCGGGTGCTGCGCAATACACGCGAGCCGTCGGCCGTTGCGACCAGGGCATTAAGTGTGACCGCATTGTCTGTCAGCGTCGCGTAGGCAGCAATCGGCACCTGGCAGGACCCGCCCAGCGTTCTGGATACTGCACGTTCCGCCGTGACACAGGCGGTGGTCGCGGGATCGGCCAGGCCGGCCAGTATTTCCAGCAGTTCCGTACGCGATTCGAGCACCTCGATACCCAGCGCTCCCTGTCCCGCCGCGGGCAAACTCTCGGACACCTCCAGCCGCGATGCAATGCGGTCACCCAGCCCCAAACGCTGCAAGCCCGCCGTAGCCAGTACGATGGCATCATAATCGCCGTTATCCAGTTTGGACAAACGGGTGTCCAGATTGCCACGCAGGGGCTTGACAACCAGATGCGGGTAGGTTGCCCGGATCTGCGACTCACGGCGCAGGCTGGATGTCCCAACCACGGCGCCGTCCGGCAATTGGCTAAGCTGCCGGTAGCGTGGCGACACAAAGGCATCGGTTGGATCGGCCCGTTCCAGAATCGCAGCCAGCGTAAATGGCGACTGCAGATCAACCGGCACATCTTTAAGCGAGTGGACCGCCAGGTCTGCCCTGCCGTCTACCAGCGCGGTTTCCAGTTCTTTGATAAACAATCCCTTGCCACCGATCTTTGACAATGTGCGATCCAGAATCTGATCGCCTTTGGTAGTCAGCTCCAGCAGTTCGACCTGCAGTTGGGGATATTGAGCCATGAGCAATTCACGAACGTGATGGGCCTGCCACAGGGCAAGTCGGCTGGCACGGGTTGCAATGGTCAGTTTTTTAAGTTCGGTCACGCGGAGTTCCTGCTAAATATATTAAAAATCACGAATCAGGGGAAAAGACGGGCAACGACGGCCGGGTCTGCAAGACACGACCTGCTTGCGCCCGCACGACACCGGGCCGGCAACATGGCGGTCTAGCCCTGCCGCGCCCCTTTACCTTTACTAACGCAAATAGTTGATGGCTACGGTAACCGCTATACCGATCACCGCTAAAATAAGCAGACCTTGCAAAATACTGCGTTTGGGTTTTTCTTCCATGGTGTCAGACCTTCATACGAGTGGCAGACTTGGCGTCTGCAAACATGCAAAACAACAAACCCCGCCGGGGCACGAAGCCTGGCGGGGTTGCATTTCCGGCACAACCGGATCAGGACAGCACCCGGATTGTTTCGGAATATCTATTTGTTCGGGTTAGCGCGTTTCAGTTACCTGCGACTTGCCCTTGCGGGAAGCCAGCCATTTACCCAAACCAACAACCACGATAATGCCAATGACTTCAACTGCAATCTTAACAGTTTGCGGCGCATGTTCGCCATTGAAGAATGTTCTCTCGGTAAATACATCTGAAACCAGCATGCCACCCGCCAGCCAGCCCAGCAGGCCTGCGCCCAGCGTCACGACCAGAGGATACTTATCGATCAATTTGAGCACCAGGGTGCTGCCCCAGATAATAATTGGCACGCTGACGATCAGACCGAAGGCGACATAGGCTACTTCATGGCCGGGCGTGGTTTTCTGCGCAGCGGCAGCGATCGCAATGACGTTATCCAGGCTCATGACAAAGTCGGCAATCAGGATGGTTTTGACAGCCGTCCAGACCGAAGTGCCACCGGCAACATTGCCGTGCTCATCCTCTTCGGGAATCAGCAACTTGATACCGATCCAGATCAGTAACGCACCACCTACGATTTTAAGGTAAGGAATTTCCAGCAACTTCAACGCGAAAGCAATCAGGATGACCCGCATGATGATGGCGCCGAAAGTCCCCCAAAGAATGCCTTTCATGCGTTGCGCTTTTTCCAGATTGCGGCATGCCAAGGCAATGATGACGGCGTTGTCACCACCTAAAAGGATGTCAATAAGAATAATCTGGAATATTGCGGCCCAGCTCAGGGTCTGAAAAAACTCAAGCATAATGAAAGATCACCTCTGTTAGATTTGTATGATGCGCCAGCGGGTTTGGCGTTTGCCCAATGCCCTCTGATGTGCCGGCACCTGCATCGTGTCCCTGCGCGCAATTGACACGCAGCTACACAACGGACATAGCCTGATCGACCATCCGAATCGCTACGATTCGATGTGACGGGCTAATAGGTATGAAAAAAGGGCACTTGCGCGCCCTTTCCTGCTCCAGACTGCGAGCAATTATAAAACAGAGTATTCAGTATTACGTCAGTTTTTTTGCACGAGTCACAAAAATTTTACCCAGTACAATCACCAGAAGCGCGCCGGCTATACCCATAGCAATGCCCAATTGATGATGCGTCATATGCGCCAGCGATGCCCAGCCTTCGGTGCGCGGCTCGATCACCGGATCGCCTACAAACATTTCACCTGCAATATAACCGAGCAGCGCTGCGCCCAGCCATACGATAACAGGAAATTTTTCAATCACGCTCAGCAGCAAGGTACTGCCGAATATGACAAGAGGGATGCTCAGGGCCAGCCCGATAATCAGCAGCGTGGTGTCGCCATGAGCCGCAGCAGCGACCGCCACCACGTTATCCAGACTCATGACCAGATCAGCAACCAGAATAGTGCGAATCGCGCTCATTAGCGTGGCATGAGACTTTTCATGCCCTTCCTGCTCATCGTCCGAATTGACCAGCGAAACCCCTATATATACCAGCAGCACCGCGCCTATGATTTTCAAATAAGGAAGCATCAACAATTTGGCAGCGACCAGTGTGAGAATAATCCTCATCACGATGGCCGCGCCCGAGCCGATCACAATTGCTTTTTTCTGCTGATTTTCCGGCAACGTGCGCGCTGCCAATGCGATTACCACCGCATTGTCTCCCGACAACAGAATATTTACCCAAACGATTTCCAACAGGGCGAGCCAGAACGCCGAAGAACCTACATCCATAGTGAACCTTCCAAAGAAACTTTAAAAATGAGAAAACGTTGTCTGTGTTATCACCCACCAGAGCGCGGGTACCTTTTTATTCGTGCCATCATTCTATGAATCTTTGCTTACAGGGCCCTGACTTTACAACTTGCCCAGAAAGAAAGCGCCCCTGAAATCACACCAACACAATTGTGATTTACAGGGGCGCTCCAGCAATTATCGCCCGCATCGGGCGATAACCATAGCGGCAACTTACAGTACTGATTTGAGCAATTTGCCCATTTCAGAAGGATTGCGCGTGGTGCGGATACCGCAGGCTTCCATGATTTCCAGCTTGGCATCTGCCGTATCGGCGCCGCCGGAGATCAATGCACCGGCGTGACCCATGCGTTTTCCAGGAGGCGCCGTCACGCCTGCGATAAAGCCGACGACCGGCTTTGTCATGTTGTCTTTGGCCCATTCAGCGGCATTGACTTCGTCAGGTCCGCCAATCTCGCCAATCATGACCACCGCGTCCGTTTCAGGATCATCATTGAACATTTTCAGGATATCAATGTGCTTGAGCCCGTTGATCGGATCGCCGCCGATACCGACTGCGCTGGATTGACCCAGACCAAGTTCTGTCAGTTGAGCGACAGCTTCGTAAGTCAATGTACCGGAACGGCTGACCACACCAATGCGACCTTTTTTGCAGATATGAGCTGGCATAATACCGATTTTGAGCTCATCAGGCGTAATCAGGCCTGGGCAGTTAGGGCCCAGCAGCAGTGTTTTTTTGTTTTCTGCGCGCATGCGGTTACGTACAGCCAGCATGTCGCGGACAGGGATACCCTCGGTAATGCAGATAACCAGATCCAGATCAGCGTCAACCGCTTCCCAGATTGCGTCGGCTGCACCTGCGGGTGGAACGTAGATCACAGACACGTTAGCGCCCGTTTGTTCTTTGGCATCTTTGACTGATGCGTAAATAGGCACGCCTTCGAAATCCTCGCCGGCACGCTTTGGATTAACGCCAGCCACAAAGGCTTCTTTACCATTGGCGTAATCGCGGCACATACGAGTGTGGAACTGGCCGGTTTTACCGGTAATACCCTGAGTGATGACTTTGGAGTCTTTATTGATCAGAATTGACATGAAAAATTCCTTGCTTACTTAACGGCGGCTACGACTTTGGTCGCGGCTTCAGCCATGGTATCGGCGCTGATGATTGGCAGTCCGGACT
>DATGQC010000318.1:0-2647 GCA_035304425.1 Advenella sp. | reverse complement strand
TCGGTCACTTGTCCGGGTTTGATTCCTACGCTGGCCAGGCTGTCATAGAGTTTGCCGCCGTAGCCGGGTCCGAAAAGCTCGCCGGAGCCGGTATCGACCAGAATAATGCGTTCGCCATCGCGAATCACAAATGCGTTAATCGACGCTTCCACCGGGTTGGCAAGAAATGCCTTGTTCAGCAGACTGTCGATATGAGAATGGGATGGACCAATCAGTAGTTGATAAAGATCCTGGGGCACGGTGCCATCAGATAAAGCGGTAATGGTCATACTGCCAAGTGGCATAGAATAGGCATCGGCCACTTGTGTGTAAGTAGCGGTCTTTGCAACAGGCGCTGTCTGGGCGGAGGAGGGCAAGGCAATCACACTTGCGATGGCCAGCACGCCAGAAAAAAGAAAAGGGGCAATACGTGACATGTCGTTGATTTTCCATGGTTGGGTGGAGAAATCACATCATGCGTCATTGTCCGGTGCTGCACAAATCGTAAATTTCAATTCGACCTATCGATACTGCTGATGGCTCGCAAATTCAGTGACCTTGCTTTGACTGCACTGCATCAAAAACCATCGATCGCAGCCACCGGTGCGCCGGGTCGGCATTGACGGTGGAATGCCAGAACAGCTTCATCGAAAAAGTATCAAGCGTCAGCGGCGGGGTAAACAGCTCCAGGTGGCTGGTAAAGCGTTGTAGAAACCGTTTTGGCAATGTGCAAATGCAATCCGTTGAATCCAGAATCAGCGGGGCCAGAGCGTAGCTCTGGACTGAAACCGTGACACGCCGTTGCCGGCCAAGATCGGCAAGCGCCTCGTCAATCATGCCGTTGAACATGCCGCCGCTGGTCGAAATCAGCAGATGATCCAGTTCGCAGAACGTATCCAGGGAGAGCGGGCCAGTGCCGCGCGGATGACCGATGCGTTGCGCCGTCAGGAATTCCTCGTCAAAGAGCAGGCGTCCAATCAGATTAGGCGCTGCATCGTGCGCGGTGCCAATAAACAGATCCACTTCGCCCCGTTCCAGTTGCCCATTCACCTGGTTTTTATCGGGCAATGTGAAGGCGACCCTGACCGCCGGCGCCCGGCTGCTGATCAAAGGCAGTAGCGCGGGAGCGAGAATGGCCGCCGGGTTATCCATCGCGGCAATCCGGAATGTGCGTTCACTGGTGGCGGGATCGAAAACGTGCGCCGACTGGACAAATTGCGTCAACTGTTGCAGCAGGCGTTGCAGTTCCGGTTTGAGCGCCAGGGTGTGCGAAGTTGGCGTCATCCCCCGTCCTGAAGACGAAGGCACGAACAGCGGATCATTGAAAATGCGACGCAGCCTGGTCAGGCGTCCGGACAGGGCAGACTGCGTAATGTTCAATCTGGCTGCGGCATGCGTCACATTCTGTTCCTGCAACAGCGCATCGAGCGCGAGCAGCAGATTGATATCCAGGTCTCCGATCGGCCGGGTCATTGTTGATACTCGCTGGCAGTAAGGCTGTGGGCGGCAAAGCGCGATGGTATCCAGGGCAGCATTAACACAATTGTCATAGTCTTATGGGTCATGGTTTATGCTGCAATATACATGGAAAGCGTATCGCGCTTCGCCCGAAGCTGCCTGATCTCCCGAATATTATTGCGTTTGTGTTGCCGATTTATCGCTGGCCGGTTTCTTGCCGGCGCCAGACGCTTGCGGAACATCCGGACGCGGGTCAGGCACAAAGCCGTCGCGATTGGGCATCTTGATCGCAGCCAGCGATTTTGCATCCAGGCGCGCGTCTTGCTCAACCAGCCCGTTCAAGTGCAGCAAATAGGCGGTAACCGCATAAACCTGTTCATTATTCAGACTCTGGGGAGCCGTCAGCGGCATGGCGCGTCTGATGTAGTCAAATAAAGTCGGGGCATAGGGCCAGTAGCTGCCCACTGTCTTGACCGGCTTGTCGCTGGCCAGCTTGCCAATGCCGCCCACCAGTTTGTCGCCGCTGCCTCCTTCACCCTTGCTGCCATGACAGGCGGCGCATTGCTGGGCGTACAAGGTGGCGCCCTGGGCGACGGTGCCGCTGCCCTGCGGCAGATTGCGCCCATCGGCGAATACATTGATGTCCCACGCGGCGATTTCTTCGGCCGTCACCGGATGGCCAAAGCCGAATTTCTGCTCTGCATGGGCGACGCCCGCAGCAGCCCCCAATATCGCAGCGCCCGTCAGCAGCGCTGCTGTACATTTGGCTGCAGATATTTCCGTCAGTGAAGTTTTAAGCGCGTGCATGAGTCACCTTTCCGTCAGCTGCGATACGCCAAGGGGTAATCGCGTTGTTATGATAGGTGCCATTGACGCCACGCACCTCAATGAGTGATTCCAGCGTAGGTTGTATGTAACCTGTTTCATCGGTGGCCCGGCTTTGTATGACTGCGGGTTCGCCGTTCCATTCCCATGGAAAAAGAAAGCGAGTCAGCGCCTTGCTCAATACCGGCGTTTGCAACTGGGCGGGTTGCCAGGTTTTCCCTTCGTCAACCGAAATTTCTACTTTGGTGATGCGGCCTTTGCCGCTCCAGGCTATGCCGCGGATTTCATGAAATCCCTTGCCTTCGATTTGCTGCCCGCCCGATGGGCTGGTAATGATGGATTTGGCTTCCATCACAAATGTGAACTCGCGGGCCTTGCCGTTTGG
>DATGQC010000317.1:0-8427 GCA_035304425.1 Advenella sp. | reverse complement strand
TCGGATGCGGCGCTGATCCTGACCGGTGTACTGGGCTTTTCCGTTGTCGCCCGCTATGCAGCGCATGTGGTGCCGTTGATCAAATACGCCGGTGCGCTTTTTCTGTTCGTGTACGGCCTGCTGCACTTTCATTCGGCCATGACCAAAACCGCCAGCATGCAGGACAGCCATATCGAGGCGCCCTCTCTGAAGCGCACCCTGCTGGTATGCCTGGCGCTGACCTGGCTCAATCCCCATGTCTATCTTGATACGTTGCTGCTGATCGGCTCGGTCTCCACCCGGTTTCCGGACGAACACTGGCTGTTCGCGGCGGGTGGCATTACTGCGTCGCTGGTATTTTTCTTTTCCCTGGGCTACGGTGCGCGGCTGCTGTTGCCATTATTCAAAAAGCCGGTGGCATGGAAGGTGCTGGATCTGATCGTGGGCGTCACCATGTGGACCATCGCCTGGCAACTGGTCTGGGGCGAATCCCTGGGATAGGGCAAGGCGCCGCAGCACGCCTGGAGGCTTTCAGGTGTGGCAGGCCCGGTTCGGCTCGGTGGGGCGGCCGGATACAGAAAAGCGTCCGGACATGAGCCATGTTCGGACGCTTGGGTCGCCGTTGGATGCAGCGGCTGGCCGATATTGAGGTGCAGCAATGGAACAATACAGGGTCGGCCAGGGCGGGGACACGCCAACCGCCGGTTAACGCATCAGGTACAGGTCACAACAGGCCGGCAGACAAACACGGGCAGACCATCACGACAAGCTTGCTCGCAGTCACTGCGCAAAGCCCGGAAAGGCGCCGGGGGCCTGGCGTGCGGTTCGATCTGGTTCGAGCATGTCTGGCGGCTGAGCGGCTCGCAGGCAAGCGGGCAAGCGGGCAAGCGGGCTTGCCGGAGAAGGCTCAGTCACGATGGCCAGGCGCTTTTTCCCGCCTGTTTTTCAATGACTCATCCAGTTCAATGGCCCCTTCTGGCGGCTCGGGTTCGTCATCCCGTTCCGCCGTTGCGCCGGCTGGCGCCTGTGCGGACGGCGCCGGGGTTGAGGACGTCGCTGTTGTCGCGTTGTTGCTGTTTACGTCGCTGCTCGTCTCGCCGTTGCCATTTTCAATAGCAGGACTGACCAGTTCCACCACCTTGGCGCGCGACATCAGGCCGACAAATTCGTCGTTATCGCCCGTGACCACGACCGGGGCGGTCGATTGAAGCATATGAGTCAGCACTTCGTCCAGATTGGTGTCTGCCGACACGGTGCGGGCTTCTTCCACTTTCGAGGAAATGTCCCGCAAGCCGGCACGGACCGCTTCTTCAGCCGCAGACAGGCGCAGCAGGCCGGCAAAGGCTTTGCCGTCGAGCACAGGAGCGAATTTGTAGTCGTATTGTTTCATGCGTTCGATGGCATGAGCGGGCCGCGCGCGCATGGTCAGGGTCAGGCGCGGCGCATTGACTGCGTGACTGGCGTTTAGCGCCTTGCCGCGGTTCACATCCTGCAGGAACGCGGCGACGTATTCATTGTCGGGCGACAGCAGGATATCTTCGGGCGTGCCTTCCTGGATCAACTCGCCATCCTTCAGAATCGCAATGCGGTTGCCCAGGCGCAGCGCCTCGTCCAGGTCATGGGTAATGAAGACGATCGTTTTATTGAGTTTGGCCTGCAATTCAAGCAGCTGGTTCTGCATCTCGCGGCGAATCAGCGGATCCAGGGCCGAAAATGCCTCGTCCATCAGCAGAATATCGGCGTCGGTTGCCAGCGCACGCGCCAGGCCCACGCGCTGCTGCATGCCGCCCGATAACTGGTGCGGGTACTGGTTCTCAAAACCCGCAAGGCCAACCTGATCCAGCCAGTAACGGGCCTTGTCGTGGGCGTCGGTTTTGCTCATGCCCTGAATGGATAGTCCATAGGCGGCATTGTCCAGCACGGTTTTATGCGGCAGCAGGCCAAAACGCTGGAAGACCATGCTCATGGTTTGCTGTCGGAATTTTTCCAGGTCCTTGCGGCCCAGCGTCACGACATCGGTGCCGTCGACCAGTATGTGGCCCGCTGTGGGTTCAATCAGCCGGTTAAAGTGACGGATCAGCGTGGATTTACCGGAACCGGACAACCCCATGATGACGTGGATGCTGCCTTCTTCGATACTCAGGCTGATGTCTTTGAGTCCCAGTGTATGGCCGCTTCGGGCCAGCAGTTCTTCCTTGCTGATGCCCTGTTTGACGGCATCAATCCATTTTTCCGGCTCTTTGCCGAAAATTTTGTAGATGTTTTTGACTTCGATTTTGCTCATCGTGCACCGCCTGTATTTTTTCGTTTTCCATAAGACTGGGTGATGCGGTCAAACAGCACCGCAAGGATCACAATGCCCAGCCCGGCCAGCAGGCCGCGACCCACTTCAAGGCGGTTGATGCCAAGCAGCACTTCATAACCCAGGCCGCGCGCGCCGATCATGGAAGCAATGACGACCATCGACAGCGCCATCATCGTAGTCTGATTGATGCCCGCCATGATATTGGGCAGCGCCAGCGGCAGTTGTACGCCGAACAGCTGTTGCGAGGACGAGGCGCCGAAGGCCCGTGAGGCTTCAAGCACTTCCCGGTCCACCAGTCGAATGCCAAGGTCGGTCAGGCGGATCAGGGGCGGCACTGCATAAATCACGGTCGCGATAATGGCAGGGATCTTGCCAAGCCCGAACAGCATGACAACCGGAATAAGGTAAACAAAGCTGGGCAGCGTTTGCATGACGTCCAGAACGGGGAGCATGACTGATCGCACCAGGTTGGATTTGGCCGTAAGGACGCCCAGCGGAATGCCGATAATGATTGAAATTGCAGTTGCCATAATCATGAGCGACAGGGTTTGCATGCCTGCATCCCACAGGCCCAGGACGCCCAGCAGCGCCAGCAGGGCGCCCATCATCAGGGAGAAAACCGGACGGCGACTGGCGGCAAAAGCAATGAGTACGGCCACAATAATGACGCTCCACCAGGGCGCGCCGCGCAGAACCTTTTCGATCCAGACCAGCAGGTGCAGGAAAGGCTCTGACATTGCATTGAGCGCATCGGCGTAGTTGGTGACCAGATGGTCCACAAACCCGTCAATGCTTTTGCGCACATCGCGCGCAGAAATAATTTCAGGAAACATAATTGTATTTTTTCATCAAAAGATAGGAAAGAGCAGGACCGGGCCAGCGCCGCAGGACACGCATGCGTGCGGCAGGCAGCGCGGTTGCCTGGTGTTGGTTGAAGCAGGGATCAGAGCGAAGCCTTGACACGATCGGCCACCTCGGCGGGGACCCACTTGGACCAGATGTCCTGCTGGTTTTTCAGAAACCATTGTGCGACTTCGCCGGTGTCGGCGCCGGACGCTTCCATATGGGCCAGTGTCTTGTTGACGACATCAAACGGAACCGATACTTTGCTGAAAAATGCGGTCAGCGTGGGCGCCTCTTGCGTGAACCGGGTATTGAGGGCGGTAAACACCGGATTGTCCGGATAGCTCACCGCCTGCGGATCGGCACAGTCTTCACGGGTCAGGCACAATTGCTTTTCCTTGTCGTAGGCGGGCATATCGAGCTTGACCAGTTCCAGTGTACTGACCAGGGGCGTGGGCTCCCAATAGTAAAAAACAATGTCCTTTTTACGCTTATAGGCGGACATCAGGGCCGCTTTCTGAGCCGCGCCCGTACCGGGGGCATAGACGTCGAAGTCTTTGTCCAGCTTCAGGCCGCGGGCCAGGTTGGTGGCGACCAGTTGGCAGTTCCAGCCTGCCGGGCAGCCGTAAATCCTGCCTTTGTCGGGGTTTTCCGGATCGGCAAACGCCGCTTTGTGCTTGATCAAATCGGCGGCCGACTTCAGATCGGGAAATTTGCTGGCGGTATATTTGGGTATATACCAGGCTTCCCTGCCGGTATACAGTTCGCCGACACGCTTGACCTTGCCGCTTTTCTCGGCGCGTGCCCAGGCGTCACTGACGCTGTTGAGCCAGATTTCAGTATTGACTTGCAGATCGCCGCGCTCCAGGGCCGCCAGAGCGGTAAGCGTTTCGGTGGGAACCATTTCGGTCTGGCAGCCATATCCTTTTTCAAGGATATGGCGTTCGACGTCGGCCAGAATCAGGTTTGACTCCCAGTTCATGCCGCCGAACTTGATGGTATCGCCCACTTCGCACACTGGGGCGTCGGCTGCGGCAGCAGAGCGGACAAGCCCGAACGTGGCCGAAGCAATGAATACAGCAGATAGAACTTTAGTCTTTATCATGGCAATGTGCCTCTTATGGCTAAAAGTTAAGCTACACGCTAGGATTGGCATCGGCCCGTCCGAAAGCGGGCGTTTCACTTGACGGGCAAGTGATCAGAGCGATTCCTTTACTTTGGCGGCAATCTCGGGAGAAACCCATTTCTCCCAGACTTCGCCCTGGTTTTTCAGGAACCAGTCTGCAACATCGCGCGAGTCGTCGCCGGTCTCTTCCATATGAGCCAGCGTTTTGTCCATGACCGGCAGGGGCACCGATACTTTGGAAAAGAATTCGGTCAGTTTTGGCGCCTGTTTGGAAAATTCCGTATTCAGGGCCGTAAATACCGGATTGTCCGGGTACGCGCTGGGCTGTGGATCGGCACAATCAGGATTGGTCAGGCATTTCTGTTTTTCCGCATCGTAGGGCGGCAACTCCAGTTTGACCAGATCAAGCGAACCGACCAGCGGGGTTGGATACCAATAGTAGAACACAATATTTTGCTTGCGTTTGTAAGCCGAGGTCAGGGCCGCTTTCTGGGCGGCGCCGGTGCCGGGGGAGTACAGGGTGAAATCCTTGTCCAGTTTCAGGGCTTTGTACAGATTGCTGCTGACCACTTCACATCCCCAGCCGGCAGGGCAGCCATAGAAACGCCCCTTGCTTGGATCTTCAGGATCGGCAAATTCTTCTTTGTATTTGGGCAAATCGGCTGCAGATTTGAGGTCAGGGAATTTTTCCGCGACGTATTTCGGGATGAACCAGGCTTCACCGCCGGTGTACAGATCGGCTACTCTTTTGACCTTGCCTGTTTTCTCGGCCTTGGCCCAGGGTTCGCCGACGCTGTTGAGCCAGATTTCGGTGTTGACATCCAGATCCCCGCGTTCCAGAGCCGCCAGGGCAGGCAGTGTCTCGGTAGGCAGTGTTTCTGTTTTGCAGCCGTAACCTTTTTCAAGAATAGTGCGCTGAACGTCGACCAGCACCAGGTTCGATTCCCAGTTCATGCCGCCGAAATTGACGGTGCGATCCACTTCGCACTGGGCGTCGGCAGCGTATGCGGTGGCGGATAAGCCCAGGCCAAACGCGGCGAGCAGCGTTGAGCAGAGAATTTTGTGTTTTAAGAACATGGCCGTAGCCTCCTTAAGTCTTACAGGGTTATAAAAATAACTGTGTATGCCAAAGAGTATGCGGAAAACGACGTAGCGCCGTCGATACAAACAAAAATTGATGGGCGGCAGGCGCCCGATTGACAGGTAAATCACTTTCGCGCGACAGGCGCAAAAGGTGTACACAATTGAAACGATGAATTAATAAAACCGGACCATTGTAACAAATCGGGCGTACCCGGGCAAACCAGCCCCCTTGGTAAAATCCCTAGCAGCTTTTTATATTCATGTATGAGAAAATTAATTCACATACAGGAATTAATTAGGTTAATTAAAAGCCCGGAATAAAGAGGCTGAATAAGTTGGCTATTTACCCGATCTACAGGAAACCAAGTAATGACAGACAATACAGCGCAATCGGCAAGCACCGGCAATAACCGACCAGGCGCTTGTTCCTGGATCGTCCGGGAAGCGGACGTTCCCGGCTATAGTCCGGCTAATCACCATGGTACTGTCAACCGTCGCCTGATCGGGCCCGAGACAGTAGGCGCGCGCCACCTGGAGGTGCTGGTGGGTACAATTGAACAGAATCGGGGCGCCTTGCCGCATGCTCATCCTGGCATTGAACAGGTGGTGTATTTGCTGTCTGGTACGGCGGATGTGGAAATGGACGGTGAAAAGGGTTCAATGCAAGCCGGAGACTGCTGTTTTTTTCCGGCGGACAAAAAACATATCTTTACCGTAACCAGCGTCGAACCGGCGCGTCTTCTGGTCATTTATTCGCCTCCCTACGAAGAAAATCCGGCCAGGGTGATACGGGACTGATTGCCGGACAACCTGATTCAGTCGTCCCCCAGCGTATCCGATTTTTTCGGTAACACCGCTCAAAGAAGCCTTGCCTTTTACTGGAGACATATATGAATATCAACCCCCTACGTTGCCTGCTGGGCGCCGTCGCCCTGGTCGCTGCGAGTACTGCGGCCGCGGCATGGCCGGAAAAACCCATTACCATGGTCGTGCCGTTCCCGGCCGGCTCGGGGACCGATTCGGTCGGACGCATTTTTGCCCGTGAAATGACCAGCCGCCTTGGTCAGCAGGTGATTGTGGAAAATAAGCCGGGCGGCAACGGCACGATCGCCGCCCAACAGGTCGCCCGCGCCAAGCCAGACGGTTATACCATTCTGATTTCCACCAACACGCCGCTGTCGGCTGCGCCCTGGCTGCAAAAAAGCGTGCCTTATGATGTGCTTAAAGATTTCACGCCGATCGCACGCGGCGGTAACCTGCCGTTCATCCTGGTCGCGAATATGAAGCAAACCTTCAATTCGGTGCAGGAGCTGGTCAAACAGGCCAAAGCCAACCCGGGCAAGCTGACCTATGCCTCTGGCAACAGCACCGGAATTGTGGCGGGGGCCACTTTATCGCATGCGGCCGGGATCGAAACCCTGCACGTACCCTATAAAGGCACGCCACAGGCGTTGACCGATCTGATCGGCGGGCAGGTGGACTATATGTTTACCGATCTGACTTCGGGCATGCCATTTGTAGAATCCAAAAAAATCAAGGCCCTGGCCGTGTCTACCGCCAAGCCCAGCACGTTGTTGCCCGATCTGCCGTCCATGGAAGCGGCCGGTATCGATCATTTCGACATCAATTCCTGGAATGGCTTTCTTGGTCCGGCCGGCATGTCCGACGAGGCGGTGACCGCGTTGAACAAAACCATCAATGAAATCGTGAGCGATCCGAAGGTCAAGCAGGAGCTGGCGCGTCTGGGATTTGATGCCTTCAGCGGCACCCAGCAGGAATTTGCGGCGTTTGTCCGTGAACAGTACGAGCTGTGGGGCAAGCTGATCAAGGACGCCGGGATCCAGGTTCAATAACAATGACTGATAGCAATCGAAGCGGGCCGCTGGCCGGAGTACGGGTTCTGGACTTGACGTCCATTATTCTGGGACCGTTTGCCACCCAGATGATGGCCGATCTGGGTGCGGATGTGATCAAGGTCGAGTCGCCGGTGGGCGATACTCTGCGACAGGTGGGGCCCATGCGCAATCCAGGCATGGGCGCCATCTACCTGCACCTGAATCGGAATAAGCGATCGGTGGTGCTAGACCTGAAAACCGAAGAGGGCAGGGAAGCCTGCCTGCATCTGGTGCGCGAGGTGGACGTGCTGCTCTACAATGTCAGGCCGCAGTCCATGGAACGCATGGGCCTGTCCTACGAAGCGGTCAGCGCCGTGAATCCGAAAATTGTCTATGTGGGCGCTTATGGCTTTGGCAACGAAGGTCCCTACGCGGGCAAGCCTGCTTACGACGATTTGATTCAGGGCATGACCGGGGTAGCCCGGCTGTACGAACGCAACAGCGGGCACGAGCCGCGTTATGCGCCGCTGACGCTGGCCGATCGCACCATCGGGCTGCAGGCGGCCATTGCCTGCCTGGCGGGCGTGATTCACAGCCGGGCGACAGGTAAAGGCCAATCCATTGAGGTGCCGATGTTTGAAGGGATGGCGCAAATGATCTTGGGCGATCACCTGGGTCAGCGCACCTTTGACGAGGACGCGCCGGCAGGCACCATGGGCTATTCCCGGTTGCTGGCCGAACATCGCAAGCCCTATCAGACACAGGACGGATATGTGAGCGCCCTGATCTACAACGACCGGCACTGGCAGCAGTTCCTGGCGGCCATCGACCGGGCTGACCTGATCGCCGATTCGATCTTTTCCACCCACTCCCGGCGTGCCGAGAATATTGATGAGGTATACCGGTTTGTAGACGGGATCCTGCGCACCCGCAGTACGGCAGACTGGCTCGCGCTGTTCGATGCGAATGACATCCCGTGCGCGCCGCTGTACGCCATTGAAGATCTTCCGGCAGACCCGCATCTGAAGGCGACGGGGCATCTGGTGCGAACCGACCACCCCAGCGAAGGCGTGGTTCACACGATCGCGCCGCTGGGACGTTATTCGGGCACGCCGCTGGGCGTATACCGCCATGCGCCTTCGCTGGGCGAGCATACTGAAGAGCTGCTCGACAGTTTGCCGATGGACAGCGAGAAAAAACAGATCGTATTGAAGGCGGCCAGGCGTAGCGTGAGCAACCGCTAAGCCAAAGGGCGG
>DATGQC010000316.1:0-4559 GCA_035304425.1 Advenella sp. | reverse complement strand
CCACAGAACGTGCTGCGTCCGGTGAAGCGCAGAGTACCTCGGCTCAGCACAGTCCTGACGACTCATTACCGCGTCGGGTCGCCGACAGCACCCAATTTTTTCTGACCAAACTGCTGCGCGACATGGGTGACGCGGCGGCGGCAATCGGCGCCATGGCCCGTGGCGAAGGGACGGGCGGAACCGGCATCGCCGACTGGAAATCGGCGCTGATCAATTTCGCACTGGTGATCGTAGCCACAGTCGTCGCCTTTGTCCTGTTGCGCTTGCTGGCCGCACGCATTTTTGCCCTGATCAATCGCTGGGCCGGGCAGCCGGCGCCTGCCCCCGGGCGGCGGCGCCTGGCCCAGCCTGCGACATTGAAAAAAATTGCGGCTGTCATTGGCGCGCTTATTGTAGATGTCGCTGCCATTGCCCTGGCGGGTGTCGTCGGATATGGCGTGGCGCTGGCAGTCGCGGGATCCGACACAGCCGTAGGCACATTCGAATCGCTCTTTGTCAATGCCTTTGTCGCAGTCGAAATTGCCAAGGCCCTGGTGCGTACGGTGTTTGCAACGCGCTTCCCGCAACTGCGGTTGTTTGCGATGCGTGACGAAGTCGCCCTGTACTGGAATGGCTGGCTGTGCAGCCTGGTTGGCATCACCGGCTACGGCATGCTGGTTGTCGTACCGGTCGTCACGGCGCTGTTTACCGCCGCATTAGGTAATCTGATCGGCCTGCTGATCATGCTTGGCATGTATATTTATGCCGTGCGAGTCGTGTGGAATAATCGCGCCCTGATACGTGAACGAATCGTCGAACGGGCCAATCAGACGCCCACTGCATTTTTTGCAACCATGCTGCGTCTGCTCGCCCGTGTCTGGCATATCCTGGCCATCATCTATTTCACCGTCCTGCTCGTTGTCAGCCAGGTTGATCCGGTGGACGCCCTGCCATTCATGGCGCGCGCCACGGTGCAAAGCCTGGTGGCCATCGCCCTTGGCCTGCTGGTTTCCGCCATTCTGACAGCCATCCTGAGCCACCCGATCCGGCTGTCCGATGAGATCCGGGCGCGGCTGCCGTTGCTGGAAGCGCGCGTCAATTCATATGTTCCGGCAACGCTCAAAGGCCTGCGTTTAATTACGCTTGTCATCGTAGTGCTGTTTGTGCTGGACGCGTGGCATGCATTCGATCTGTCCGCCTGGGTCATGTCCGAATCCGGTCGCGCAACCATCAGCGCAACGGTACACGTGGCCATCATCTTGCTGTTTGCCGCTCTGGCATGGACCATTATCGCAAGCATCATAGAGAGCCGCCTGAGCGGCACCGGCAACCGGGCGCCCAGCGCCCGCGAAAAAACCCTGCTGTCGCTGTTTCGCAATGCTGCGCTGATAGTCATCATCACCATGACGATCCTGGTTCTGCTGTCCCAGATCGGCATCAACATCGGCCCGCTGATCGCCGGCGCCGGTGTCGTGGGTCTGGCCATTGGTTTTGGCGCGCAAAAGCTGGTGCAGGACATTATCACAGGCATTTTCATCCAGCTTGAAAACGGCATGAATGTGAATGATGTCGTGGAAGCAGGCGGGGTTTTTGGCACCGTTGAAAAAATGACCATCCGCTCGGTGGGCATTCGCACCATGGATGGCGGCTATCATCTGATTCCGTTCTCGTCGGTCGACGTCGTTGCCAACCACATGCGTGATTTTTCCTACCACATGGGTGAGTACACCATTGCACACCGGGAAAATGTGGATGACGCCATCGAGCACCTGCGCGCTGCATTTGCCGAATTGATGCAGGACGAGGTGCTGTCACCCGAAATACTCGAAGAGATCACTATCCCTGGCGTGACGGCCATCAACGAACGCGGCGTCACGATCCGGGTGCTGATCAAAACCACGCCTGGCATGCAATGGGCGGTGCAACGCGGCTATAACCGTCTGGTCAAGAAACATTTCAACGCAGCCAATATCGAACTGCCATACCCGCATACCGTAGTCTATTTTGGCCAGGACAAGGACGGCAACGCGCCTTCGGCAAGGGTGGATCTCGGGCGCAAGGCGGATCATTCGCAGGTCTCCAAAGGCAAGGCGCCGGCAGCCGGGCATACGCCGCGCAAACTGACGCCACGCCGCGGCGGCTCGGAAGATGTGCTGGGCAATGAACTGGAGCAGCGGGTGCCCGATGAAGACGAGAATGATGAGGGAGAAGGCAACGGCTCGCTGCGCCCCGGCCCAATATCCTGACAAGGCCACCATTGACAAGGTCGCGACTCAGCAGGTCGCGACTTTCTTTTACCATCCCCACCATATCAATGATGGGGATGATGCAGACAGTGTGCCGCAAGCGCCCTGCACACCGCGCTGCTGAACACAACGCTTTTTTCAGTATGCCTTTATGTCAGGTGTAATGCACGCAAATCCGCTTATTCTGCCATTCCTGCACGACCACATCCAGTCCGTATAGCTCCTTGAGGACCGACGGCTGGATGAAGGTCTGTGGCGGGCCCTGGTGCAATACCCTGCCGTTGCGCATCCCGATAATCAGATCCGAATAGCAGGATGCAAAGTTGATATCGTGCAGCACCATTACAACCGTCTTATGTAGCTGGTCGGCAGCGCGGCGCATCACCTTCATGATGTCCACCGCATTCTTCATATCCAGGCTGTTCAGCGGCTCATCCAGCAGAACATATTCCGTATCCTGGCAGAGAACCATTGCAATGAAGGCGCGCTGGCGCTGGCCACCCGAGAGCTCATCAAGAAACCGCTGCTCCAGTCCATTGAGATTCAGGTAGGCGATGGCGCGTTCAACATGACTGCGGTCCTGTACCGTCAGGCGACCATGGGTATGCGGATACCTGCCAAAGGCCACCACATCCTGAACCGTGAGACGCAGAGGCAGATGGTTGTCCTGGCGCAAAATGGACAAATGCCGGGCAAGTTCGGCCGTATCGGTGCGAGCGATATCCAGCCCGCCAACGTTGACCGATCCGGCAGACATGGGCAGCAGGCGGCTGATCATGCCCAGCAATGTGGATTTTCCCGCACCGTTGGGGCCGACAATGGAAGTGACGCCGCCACGCGGAATGTCAACTGAAACATCATCCACCACGCGCAGATTTGCATAGTCCTTGCTGACTCCATTGACCTTTATCATCGTTGCCCCTTGCGCACAATCAGTGCGATAAACATCAGCCCGCCGGCGAACTCGATCACGACGCTGACCGTCGTATTCAAAGACAGGCCGTGCTCCAATACCGTCTGTCCGCCTACCAGCGCGACAATACCAAGCAATACGGCAGCCGGCACCGTATATTTATGTTTATCGGTCTGCATGATCATGTATGCGAGATTGCTCACCAGCAATCCAAAAAAAGTGACCGGCCCGACCAGAGCCGTTGCTACCGATACCATCACCGCGATCAACACAAGCGTGAGCCACAGTGTCTTGCGGTAGTGAATGCCCAGGTTGATCGCTACCTCGCGGCCAAGCGACAGCACATCGTAGGCCCGGCGCAGCCGCCAGCCGATCAAAGACACCGCCCCCACCATCGCCACCGAGGCCAGCAACAGGTGGGTGCGAATGGCATTGAAGCTGGCAAACATCTTGTCCTGCAGAAACAGGAATTCGTTGGGGTCAATCATTCTGACCATCAGGCCCGAGAGGCTGCGAAACAGCAGCCCGAACACAATCCCGACCAGCAATAGCAGATGCAGACTGTGCGACGCGCCGGAGAAAATCCATTGGAACAGCAGGCAGGCAAAAACAGTCATGGCGCTGACTTCCAGCACGAACTTGCCTGTCATGCCCAATTGCCCTCCCGCAGTCATGCCGAACCAGAAAATGGTCACCGCCTGGATCAAGGTATAAAGGGCGTCAAATCCCATAATGGATGGGGTCAGGATACGATTATGCGTGATCGTCTGAAACAACACTGATGACACCGCGACGGCATAGGCCACCAGCAGCATCGCGGCCAGCTTGCCGGCGCGAAAGGAGAGCACGAAGTCCCAGTGCCCGTTAGCGCCCCATGTCATGAAGGCGATCACCGACAGCAGCGCAAAAAACGCCAGCAGAGAAAGTCGCAAGGCGGGGGACGGTTTAGCCAAAACGAGACCGCCTGTTCAGAAGCAGATATAAAAACAACCCGCTACCGACAACGCCCACCACCGTACCGATCGGAATTTCATGCGGATAAATGATCAGACGGCCGACAATATCGCAGGCCAGGACAAACAGCGCTCCAAGAAACGCCACCCACGGCAGCGAACGACGCATATTATCGCCAAAGATCAGGCTGACCACATTGGGCACCAGCAGCCCCAGGAATGGCACGCTACCGGCAGTGACCACAACGACGGCGCTGATGGCAGACACCAGCACCATGCCGATCAGCATAAGACGCTTATGATTCAGTCCCAGGTTGGTGGTAAATTGCTCTCCCATGCCCAGCACAGTGAAGCGGTCTGCCGCGAAATAGGCTGCGCAGGAAAGGGCAAACGCCACCCATAACAGTTCGTAACGCCCCCGCAGCACACCCGAAAAATCGCCCATGGTCCAGGTGTGCAAGGCCTGGA
>DATGQC010000315.1:0-11168 GCA_035304425.1 Advenella sp. | reverse complement strand
CACAGCCAGATCCTTTCGTTTGAAGAGATTACTCGTATGGCGCGCCTATTCGCGCAGCTGGGCGTGAATAAATTGCGCATTACCGGCGGCGAACCGCTGTTGCGAAAAGAAATGACCCGGCTGATTGCCATGCTGGCCCAGATCAGGGATCTGGAAGATAAGCCGGTGGATATCGCGCTTACTACGAACGGCACGCTGCTGCAGCGTCTGGCGGCGCCGTTGCGGGATGCCGGTCTGGAGCGGATTACCGTGAGCCTGGATGCGCTGGACCCCGCTCTGTTCCGGCAAATGTCTGATACCAAAATTCATGTGGATCAGGTGCTGGCCGGTATCGAGTCCGCCAAGCAGGCAGGCATTGCGCCGGTCAAGGTCAATATGGTTGTGAAAAAAGGGGTGAATGAGCACCAGATTGTACCGATGGCGGAATATTTCCGTCATAGCGGCCATATTCTGCGATTCATCGAATTTATGGACGTGGGCGTGACTAACCACTGGGATATGACAGATGTGGTTAGCGGCCGGGAAATCCTGCAACAGCTGCAGACCAGATTCGAGCTGGAGCCGGTGCATGCCAACTATCCGGGCGAGGTGGCCAAGCGCTGGCGCTACAAAGACGGCGGCGGCGAAGTGGGTCTTATCACAAGTGTGACGCATGCATTCTGTGGAGACTGCACCCGTCTGCGCATGTCGCCGGAAGGCAAATTGTTTACCTGTCTGTTCGCAGATCAGGGTTTTGATTTGCGTGCACTGTTGCGTTCTGCTGCATCGGATCACGACATTACCCGCGCACTTGCCGGCATCTGGACCGGCCGGGCCGACCGGTATTCCGAATTGCGCGACCAGTTAAGCGGTACGCGGGAAAAAATCGAAATGAGTTATATCGGAGGCTGAGCATGACGGCCATACCGCAGTCAGTGCAACTTCGGCCCCAGGATGTGACCGCTTTGATACTGGCTGGTGGGCAGGGCCGGCGATTAGGCGGGGTGGACAAAGGCCTGGTTCGGCTGCATGGCCATCCCCTGATCGAATATGTGTTGCGGTCGCTGCGGCTGCAAGCGGTCAATGTATTGATCAGCGCCAATCAGCATCAGGACCAATACCGCCAGTACGGCCAGGTTGTACAGGACCCGGCCGAGTTCGACGGCAGCCAGGGGCCGCTGGCCGGTCTGCTTGCTGCCGCGCCCCACGTGAAAACGCCGTGGCTGGTGGTGGCCGGATGCGATATGCCGGCGCTGCCGGATGATTATGCGGCGCATCTGTATGCTGCGCTGATGGCCCGGGGGGGGCAGATTGCCTTTGCGCATGCCGGCGCGCGAGACCATTCGATTTGTTTGCTGCTGCATGCCAGCGCGCTGGGGACAGTGCGGGATTACCTGCAAGGGGGGCGCCGCGCAGTGCTTCCCTGGCTGGAATCGCAGCATGCGGTACGCGTGGTTTTCGATGATGCCGGGGCATTCCTTAATGTCAACACACCAGAGGAACTGGCCCTTGCCCAGGTCAGCGTACCTGCAATGATCTAATGCCTGTGTGACGGCCGGGCACGCGGCTGCTGGCATTGGGTAGCGATCTGCCGGCCGGCGACCGGGTTCCCGGCGCTTCCATATCAGCTCAACGCCACCGCCATTGTTGCGCGGCTGGCGTCGGCGGATTTATAGTCCATTGGATATGGCCGATGGCTCAGCCCGTTTAACGGATCCATTCTTGCTTGGGATAGACCCATACTTGGTCGCCGCCTGTGTATTTCTGCACTGCGGGTACGCGGGCAAAGGCGTCGGCCCAGGGCAGGGAGGAGCTCATGCCGGACCCCTGGCGTTCGTAAGGTTCAGCCATCAACTGGCCGGCGTCATCCTGCGTGATGCGCACGCGCAGAAATTCATCGCGGGTCTCGTTAAAAATCTTGTCTGTTTTCAGCCTCGCCTGAAGCCGCGATGGCAGGCACTGCGTGCGGCCCTGCAGCTTGCGGATCAGCGGCGACACCAACACGGCCAGCACGGTATACGCAGAGACCGGGTTGCCTGGCAGGCAGATAACAGGGACGTTGTTGACGCTGGATAAGGCTACCGGTTTACCCGGCTTCATCCGCACTTTCCAGAAATCCAGGGTGGCGCCCAGCGCTTCCAGCGCCGGCTTGATCAAATCCTTTTCGCCGACCGATACGCCGCCGACACTGATGACCAGATTGCAGTCGGCAAACAGCGTATTTAATGCTTCGCGAGTCGCATCCATATCGTCCATGGCGTGCAGGACGTGCTCAACCTGCGCTCCCAGGGTATGGAACAGGGCGGTCAGCATGGGGGCGTTCGAGTTGAAAATCTGTGAGGGTTGTCGTGATTGACCCACGGGCACCAGTTCGTCGCCAGTCGTCAGAATGCCTACCTTGAGGCGTCGGTATACCGCCAGGGTAGCAATACCCTGGGTAGCAATCAGGCCAATTTCGGCGGCGCCCAGCACTGTACCTTGCGCCAGCAACACGTTGCCGGCACGGGTGTCTTCACCCTGACGGCGAATATTCTGGTGTAAGACGGGCGCCTGCGCAATAGTGACCTGCCCATCCTCTTCGCTGCACACTTCCTGAATGACGACTGTATCGGCGCCTTCGGGGATCAGGCTGCCTGTAAAAATACGGGAAATTTTCCCCGGTTCCTGCGGCTGCGGCACTTGCCCGGCAAATACCCGCTGTTGCACGGGGAGGGCTGCGCCCGGGACATAGTCCTGCAGGCGCAATGCGTATCCATCCATGGAGCTGTTGTCGGCAGACGGCATATCCAGCGTAGCCACCACATCCTGTGCCAGCACGCGTCCCTGCGCCTGCTGCAGGCTGACGGTTTCCACGGGAATATCGGCAATGGGCAGATCCAGCAGCCGTTGTTGGGCAGTATCAAAATCGAGCATAGTGTTGTTTCCTGTGGTCATGTCTCAAATAAGTAATGTACGGCACGCCAGATGACGTGTGCGATGGCGGCGCCGGGATTGAGGGCCAGCGCCATTGTGCCGGTCTGGCGCGGCATATGCAACCGGGCTGCTGCGCAGGACAGCAGCCGGCACAGCTCGTCTGGCCGGCTGTTCCAGGCTGTCCGCAGTTGACGGTGCTGCGCGGCTGCTGCCAGCCCTGTGATCGCCGCCACCGGTTGGTGCGGATCAGCCGTTAAGCGCGCCTGGCATAAGCTGATGCGAAATTGCAGGGCTGGTGATGGCTGTCCAATTGCTCACGCAGAATTTTTTCCCAACCCAGGCGACAGGCGCCGGTCGAGCCCGGCAGGCAAAAAATCAGGGTGTTGTTGGCCTTGCCGCCCTGGGCGTTCGATTGCAGTCCCGAGGACCCGATATCGGCAAATGAATAGGCGCGGAACAACTCGCCAAAACCGGCGATCTGCGTATCGAGCAAGGGCGTGACGGCCGCCAGCGTGGCATTTCTGTCTCGCATGCCCGTGCCGCCATTGGTAATAATGACCTGGATGTCGTCATTCAGAATCCAGTCGGACAAATGCTTGCGGATGGCGTACCGGTTATCCGGGCAAATGGCCTGTTCGGCCACCATGTGGCCGCTTTCGGTCACGGCTTCGGCCAAATAGCGGCCCGAGCTGTCGGTTTCGCGGGTGCGGGTGTCGTGAATCGTCAGAATCGCAATATGCAATGCGACTTTGCTGTCGTTTTCGGTAAGAGACTTCATGTTCCGTTATTCCTGCTCTGGTATTCTTGTCTGCGCTGCAGCGTCTTGCTGCTGCGTCCATTTTTCCAGGCGTTGCTCGTCGCTGCTGCGGGCCTGCACCCAGAATGCCTTGCCGTCAGCCAGCGTTTCCCGCTTCCAGAAAGGCGCGCGGGTTTTGAGCGCATCCATGATGTACTCGCAGGCGGCGAAGGCATCGCCGCGATGGGCACTGGCAATGCCCACGAAGACGATCTGCTGCTGACGCGACAGGGCGCCGACGCGGTGTACGATGGTGCTTTGGACAATATCCCAGCGTTGCATGGCCTGTTGTGCAATATCAGCCAGTTCCTGCTCGCACATGCCCGGGTAGTGTTCAAGAAAAAGTTCCTGTGTCGGCTGCGATGCCGAGTAATCGCGCACATAGCCCACGAACGAGGCCACGGCGCCGGCCTGGCCCTGGCTGCGTTCATGCAGCTCGCGAATCAGTTGTCCTGCATCGAAATCGGCTTGTTGTACAGCGATCATGTCAACCTCCGGTTACGGGCTCGAAGATCGCCACTTCATCGCGATCATGAATAACGGTATCGGCCTGGGCATGCTTTTTATTGACAGCCACTTTGAGCACGCCGATGTCCTTGAGCGCCGGGTATGCCTCGTGCAATTGCGCCAGCCACGCGTTGACGGTGACCGGGGCGGGCAACGCCCGTTGTTCGGTGCGCTTGCCGGTCAGTTCGGCAATGCGGGCGAAATACAGAATATTAATCACAACGCCATTCTCCACTCTTGCCACCCGATTTGTATTCAAGTCGGGTGTCTTCAATGATAATGCCTTTATCGGCTGCCTTGCACATGTCATAAATGGTGAGCGCGGCGATCGAACAGGCGGTGAGCGCTTCCATCTCGACGCCGGTTTTGTAGTCGCTGCGGCAGGTCGCGCGGACGGTGACGCACTGTGTCTGATCGTCCAGGGTAAAGTCAATTCCGGCAAATGTCAGCGGCAGGCTGTGACACATGGGGATCAGTTCGGCGCAACGCTTGGCGGCCAGCACACCGGCAACGCGGGCGGTATTGAGCACTTCGCCCTTGCTGTTTGCCGCTGCGTTCAGGGCTGCATAGGAACGAGGCGTCATGCGTACAATGCTGCGCGCCACTGCGGTGCGTGCGGTGGCGGTCTTATCCAGCACGTCGACCATGCGGACCTGGCCGGCCTCGTCCAGGTGGCTAAGCGCCGACGCGGTGGAACCGGCCCTGGCCGGAGTATCGGAAACGACAGATGTTTTTTTCATGCGCAATAGGCGGTCGGAGCCGCGAAAATAAAAATGGAACCGGGGAACCCGTGCTGTCGTCATGACAGCTTCGTGGCGCCGGCGCGGTATCCGATAACTATACCTGTATTTGCCGTCATTGTGAAAAACGCCACCTGCCAGAGTAGGTATTTATGTCATACGATGATGTTATGGTATGGACGCAGGCGCGATGGGGGAATTATCCTTAGCGGCGAAGCCAGGTGTTACACTAACTACACGTATATTTGCTTAATTCAGACAGGAGTCAATATGACAATCAGCATTGGAGATCGGGTACCCGAAGGTACACTCACGGAGTTCATCGAAAACACAGAAGATGGCCAGAGCGCCGGTCCGCAGGCCTTCAAAGTGTCCGAGCTGGTAAAAGGCAAGAAAATAGTGCTTTTTGCCGTGCCTGGCGCCTTTACGCCGACCTGTACAACCAAGCATGTGGTTGATTTCATTCGTGATGCAGAGCAAATCAAGGCCAAAGGCGTGGACGAAATCTGGTGTGTCGCGGTCAACGATGCTTTCGTTATGGGCGCCTGGGGGCGCGATACGGGCGCAACCGGCATTATCCGTTTGCTGGCCGATGGCGCTGCCACCTGGACCACCGAGATGGGCCTGGAGCTGGATCTGATTGCGCGCGGTCTGGGCATACGTTCGCGTCGTTATTCGGCCATCCTGGAAGACGGCGTGGTCAAGCAGTTGAACGTCGAAGAGGGTGGAGAATACAAAATCAGCGGCACCCAGACGATCCTCTCTCAGTTATAAGCACACTCGGGCCGGCGCTGCCGATCGCGCCGGTCGTCAATGAGGCAGCTTTTGTTGCCGTGTTGATCGCAGGACCGCCGGCCCGACTTTGACGGGCCGGCTGCAGGCAGTTTCATTTTTATTGCATTTGTTGTTTTTTATCGTCCGTCTTTCTCGTCGGGTCAGAATGATCAGCCTTTTTCTGTCTTTTTTTTCTCTGTATCTGGCGACATTGCTGATGTCGCTCGGCACAGGGCTGTACAACACATTCATCGCGTTGCATCTGGCAGAACAGGGTGTCAGCCAGGTCTGGATCGGTTTGCTGATTGCTGCGTTTTACACCGGCCAGGTGCTGGGCGCGCGTTTCGGGCACAAGCTGGTGCAGCGCGTGGGGCATATCCGCGCTTATGCGATCTCGGCTGCGATGGTGACGGTGCTGGTTCTGGCCCAGACAATTACCCCTCTGCTGCCGATCTGGGTATTTCTGCGTTTCCTGACCGGCGCGACCATGGTCACGCAATATATGGTGCTGGAAAGCTGGCTTAACGATCAGGCCGATCAGAACCAGCGCGGCAGCGTGTTTGCTTTTTATATGGTCATGTCGGGTCTGGGTCTGGTGTTCGGCCAGATGACCGTGTCGTTTTTTTCGCCGGAAGATCTGACCACGCTCAATGTGGTTGCCATGTCGATGGCGCTCTGCCTGATTCCGGTGGCCATTACGCGCCGCAGCCACCCGGCATTGCAGGTGCATGCGCCGATCAAACTCAAAGTGTTTATTCGGCTGGTGCCGATGTCCATGTTCGTGCTCTTTGTGGCGGGCAGCATCACCGGTTCTTTTTATGGCCTGGGGCCTGTTTATGCCAGCAAAGAGGGCATGGATACCGATCAGGTTGCGGTGTTTCTGTCCGTTTCGGTCATGGCTGGCCTGCTATCGCAGTGGCCGATGGGCTGGTTGTCTGATCGCATTTATCGCTTGAACATGATTCGCTTTAATGCGCTTTTACTGGGTCTGCTGACCATCCCGTTTTACGGTTACTGGCATTTGCCGTATTCGGTGATGCTGATCATGGTAGCGATCTTCGGCGTTCTGCAATTTACGATTTATCCATTGGCTACCGCCTTTGCCAATGAGCACGTCGATCCATCGCTGCGGGTGGGCTTAAGCGGTGTGTTATTGATGACCTACGGCGTGGGAGCGAGCCTGGGACCGTTGCTGGTGGGTAAGCTGATGGATATTGGCGGCGCGCCCATGTTCTATATCTATACGTCGCTGGCGGCCTTTTCACTGGTGATCTTTGTGCGTAAAGAAAAGGTCAAGGGTACCTATAAGGTGGATCCGGAACCCTTTGTGCCGATGTCGGTTAACGTGCAGGCCTCTCCGATGGCAACCGCGCTGGATCCACGGGTCGATGAATCGATTGATATTTCATCTGACGAACAAGCCATGGAAAAAGTACTGGATATTATCCAGGCCGGCGACCCGATTACTGAGTTGAACCTGCCCCATCGCGCCGATACGGATCACTCTGTGGCCGACGAAGACCTTGCCCTGGCGGGAGAAGAAATGGCAGATGAAGGGGGCGAGGGTGCCGGCGCGACAGGCGAAGCTGCGGCAGGGAAAGATGTAGCAGGCGAAGCTGCAGCAGGGGACGATGGCGCAGACGAAGCGGCGATAGACAGCGCGACGGCGCACGATGGTGCGACAGACGAAAGCGCGAACAAGAATATAGCCGATGTTCGGCATCCGACAGCGCCGCCGGAGAAAAAAACCTAGCGTGAGCACTCTGCCCGGGCGGTGGATCACGCTATTACGCCTTTTACGATGCACTTGGCGATGCTGGCGATCACGCTGTGCGCCCGGGTCGTCGATGCCCGGACGCCGTCGATTGGCGTCGATGGCGGAGTGCGTCACCAGGCGTTGTTGCCTGCTTCCTGTAACGGCATGAGTCGGTAACCGGCGGCATCGGATCCGGAATACGTCCTGTACGGCTATCGTTATGCCGCAGCAAACCACAAAATGGGTGATAGAAACCAGTCAGGCCATAAGCCTCAGGCTGACGCCCCGCCCCGGCGAGGGGCAAGGAGCAATTTCCAGAGATGTCTTCCTGCCTCATGGCGGCCCTTGCAGAACTGACGTTGCAGGTCTGGCGCCTTGCCTTGAAAAAATTTTCGCGACGCCCTGAAAATCGCCAAAAGTTATCAGATAACCTGATATATTTATATCATGCAACTGACAACTTCAACGCTTACCGATCGCGTAGCCCAGGCGCTCATGCAGCGCATTGCCGATGGCGTGTACCCTGTGGGCAGCAAGCTGCCTTCGGGCAGGTTGCTGGCGGGAGAGTTTTCCGTGAGCGCGGCGGTCATCCGCGAAGCCACTGAACGTCTGCGCACCAAGGGGCTGGTGCGTACCCGGCAGGGCGCCGGCTGTATGGTACTTAGCCGCGATGTCAATGAAGGTTTTCAACTGCCGGTGGCGCAGCTGGTGGATCGCGATGCTTTGCGCCATATTTACGAATTGCGTTTTGAAATCGAAGGCGCTGCGGCAGCGTTGGCTGCAGTCCGGGCGACAACAGAAGACTTGCAGAATATGCAGCATATTTTGCGTTCGCTGGAGCAAAGCCTGCATTTGCCTGAAGAGGCGCTGGAGTGGGATGTAAGTTTTCACAGGGCGATTGCCGAGGCAACGCACAACCCGCACTATCGTGACTTGCTGGCTTACCTTGCCCGGCAATGGCGACAAAGTGTGCGTGCAGCGAGGATCCATACGCTGGAGACGGAACAGGCGCTACAGACGCAGCGAGCCTTGCGCATGCAGGAGTGCGAGGCGACCGCGAGTCCATTGTCCAGGCAGGTGCATGCCGAGCATGAGCAGGTGCTGGAGGCCATACGCCAGCGCGATCCGCAACAGGCTCGCAGTCGCGCCCAGACGCATCTGCGCAATGCCAGTGAGCGGTTGGGGCTCGATACCCGTGCGTTTATGCGCCAGCCAGGCAACTGAGGCATTCGAGCCAGGAATTTATTATTTTCGTAATCACACTGACTGCAACGCATGCAATCTGTCGCAGTTGGCTTGAACATTATTAGGAAAGACAATGCAGGAATTTCTTGAAAAATTGCAGGCAACGCTGGGACCGGATGTGGTGCAAACCGATGCAGCAGCCATTGAGCCATGGCTGAGCGACTGGCGCGGCGTATATAAAGGCAGCGCCCAGGCGCTGGTGCGTCCGGTTTCCACGGAACAGGTGTCGCAATGCATGCGTCTGTGCAGTCAATATAAAGTGCCGGTGGTGACGCGCGGCGGCAATACCGGGCTTTGCGGTGCAGCGACGCCTGATGCGAGTCCTGACAATATTATTTTGTCGCTGGATCGCATGAACACCATCCGCGCCATTGATACGATTGCCAATACGCTGGTGGCCGATGCCGGTTGCATTCTGGGCAATTTGCGACGCGCTGCCCAGGAGCAGGATCGCTTGCTGCCGTTGAGCCTGGCGGCAGAAGATTCATCGCACATTGGCGGCAACGTTGCAACCAATGCAGGGGGTGTCAACGTGGTGCGTTACGGTATGGCGCGCGAGCTGGTATTGGGGATCGAAGCCGTGCTGCCGGATGGAGACATTTTCAATGGCTTGCAGACGTTGCGCAAGGATAATACCGGCTACGATTTGAAGCAGTTGCTGATCGGTTCCGAGGGCACGCTGGGCGTGATCACCGGGGTTGCGCTTCGGCTGCATGCGCCAACCCACGTCCGTAGCGTCGTGCTGGCGGCTGTGCAGTCCGAGCAGCAGGCGCTGGAGTTGTTTCGCCTGGTATTTGGCGCCTGCGGACCGCGTTTGCAGGCCTTTGAGTTTTTCACCGATGCCTGCCTGGATCTGGTGCTGACGCATGTTGAAGGCGTGCAATTGCCTTTTGGCGACCGCCATCCGGCCTATGTGCTGATCGAGCTGGCCGATACGGCCAACGAGCAGGCGCTAAGCCAATTGCTGGAAGAAGTCATTGGTCAGGCGCTGGAGCAGGAACTGTGTATGGATGCGGCGGTGTCGGCTTCGTTGGCGCAACTGCAGGCGTTGTGGCGTTTGCGTGAAGAGATTTCCGAAGCGCAGCGGGCTGACGGTCCGCACCTTAAGCACGATATTTCGTTGCCCATCGAGCGCATTCCGGAATTTGTCAACACTGCCGAAGCGCAACTGCGCAAAGTCAGTCCCGATTGCAGGCTGTTTATTTTCGGCCATTTCGGTGATGGTAATTTGCACTACAACGTGTCGCGTCCGCAAGGTGCGGACAAGAGCTGGGCGGCCGAATGGGAGACCCGGATTGCAGATGCGGTGTTTGACGAGGTCATGGCGTACGGTGGCAGCATTAGTGCAGAACACGGCATTGGACAATTAAAGCGCCATGCCTTTTTGCATCACAAGGATCCATTGCAACTGAAATTGATGCGCCAGATCAAGCAGATATTTGATCCGCATGGCATTATGAACCCGGGTAAAGTACTGTAATTGCCCAGTGTATCGACAGCGCGCACGCTCTGATATAAAAGCAAACAGGGGCGCAGTCTGAACCGCGCCCCCGGCAGCTGTCGTAAAACATTTTTAGCAGAACTGCACCGCAAAAGTCGGACCAATCAGCCGGCTTTTCTGCGTTGCAGTTTTTTTTGCGGAACGCGTTTCACAAATGTGAGCTGGAACGCATCAGGCTTTTGCTGCGCGGCTCCGGCAGCAGGGGCTGCGACAGGCCATTCAAGGCATGCTGTACGCGTCCGTTGCCTTGCCGTTAACCGCTGATCACCGTCCAGTAGTACAGCGTGAGGACTGCAATAATGGCAAGGGCTATGCCCAGCAGATTGATGCGACTGATTTTCTCGCGAAACAGGATGGCTCCCACAACTGTGCCCAGACTGATCACGCCGATATTCATGACAGTAAATACCAGCGTCGGATTGTCATGAAAGGTCTGGTGGGCCCGAATATAAAAGAGAATATTGCAGAAGTTGAGCAGTCCCAGCAGCAGTCCGCCCACGACGCTGCGGCCATTCCATTGCGTGCGGCGCACCAGCAGATACCCAAACATAATGACGCCGGCAAGCACAAACGATAAGAACAAGCCGCTGGAAAACGCCGTGCCGGTTTTGGCAATCTGCTTGAAAAGCATATCGACCACGCCATAGCCGAGCCAGATCAGAAAGAGATACAGCGCGCCCTGGCGTATATTGACGCCTGGCGTGGTATCTGCCGGCTTCCACAACAGACAGAACAACGCTGCGAATGCCAGCGCCAGACTCAGGCCGCGATTGACAGAGAGCGCCTCGCCAAACAGGACAAACGAAGCCAGAACGGTCAGAAACAGAGACAGCCGCTGCGCGGCATCGGCTCGCACAATGCCGGCGTATTCCACCCCCCTGGACATGATCATGAACAGCACCGGCAGTATGATGCCCAGTACGGCGAAAAGCAGCCAGGGAAACTGGTGGCCGGCCT